>NZ_JBHFNS010000058.1:0-193035 GCF_041929135.1 Floridaenema fluviatile BLCC-F154
ATTGGGAATCAGCACAATGGCATTCAACCTCAACGGTTTCAACTTCAACCAATCGGTAATTGACTCACAAGGTCGGGTTATCGGAACTTGGGCAGACGTACTCAACCGCGCTAACTTGGGTATGGAAGTAATGCACGAGCGTAACGCTCACAACTTCCCTCTCGACTTAGCTTCTGCTGAAGTTGCTCCTGTTGCTTTGAGCGCACCTGCGATCAATGGCTAAGGTTTTGAGATAATTTTATCTTGAACAAAAAAGCGTCTTCTGAAAAGAGGACGCTTTTTTGTTTTGGGTTTTTCGGGAATAGCTTAATAATTAATTAACTTAAAGTTGCCGTTCTAAGAGTTATAATTCAAAAAATTTAGGTAATAAGCTAGTATCTGTCAAGGTAATTAGAAGATTCTTAATTACTGCACTATTTTCTATTAAAAACATTCTGCGAGTATGCCGTCATCTTCAAGCAACAATCGAGCAAAAATTCAGCTGATTAGTAAAGCTGCATTAATTCGCTTAGGTGTATTTTTGAGTATATTAATAGTTATCTGCGTTTGGGTTTGGTTTACGCTATTTTGGATGCCAGGAAAAAGTTATAGCGGACAACTGAAACCTTTAAGTCAACAAGAGATTAGTTTGCGAAATTTGTTACAAGAAGATCTCAAAAACTTGGCTGATGAAATAGGTGAACGTAATGCTAACAATTATAAACGGCTTAATGCAGCAGTTGATTTCTTGAAAACGGGTTTTAGTCAAGCAGGTTATGAAGTTAAGGAACAAGAGTACAAAATAAATGGTAAGTCTTATTACAATATAGCTGCGGAGAAAATAGGAATTAAAAAGCCTAATGAAATTATAGTGGTTGGTGGACACTATGATTCAGTGTTTGGTAGTCCTGGTGCTAATGATAATGGTACGGGTGCAGCGGCTACTTTAGAATTAGCGCGGATGTTTGCTCAACAGAAAACTAATCGTACCATTCGCTTTGTTGAATTTACTAATGAGGAACCTCCCTTTTTCTGGACAGAAGATATGGGGAGTTTGGTATTTGCTAAACAATTAAAGGCGCAAAATGAAAATGTTGTGGCGATGTTGAGTTTGGAAACTATGGGATATTTTTCCGATCGCGTAGATAGTCAAAAGTATCCTTTTCCGATCGGCTTATTTTATCCTAACCAAGGTAGTTTTATCGCTTTTGTTGGCAATCTTAAATCGGGGGATTTGGTACGAAAGGCGATCGCTTCTTTTCGCCGCAATGCTGAATTCCCTTCCGAAGGTGCTGTTCTTCCTAGCGGCGTTCCTGGGGTTGGTTGGTCCGATCATTGGTCTTTTTGGCAACAAGGTTATCCAGCAATTATGGTGACAGATACCGCTCCTTACCGTTATGTTTACTATCACAAAGAAGAAGATACCAGCGATAAAATTGATTTTGATAAACTGACGCGAGTTGTTAGCGGTTTAGCAAAAGTAATTTCTAATTTGGCAGAGTGATGTCATAGTTATTAGCTATATAATCATCGGTTTAGGTAACGCAGAAGTAAAATAGTTTAGTTGTTAGCTAACCATGAGTATGAGGTAAAATCAAACAAGTGGTCGATAAAAAGCGTAAAATTTTAGAAAAGGTTCTGGCAGGTACAAAAAACATTAGGTTTAATGAAATGGTGACGTTGATTGAAGCTTTTGGATTTAGCCTTGCAAGAATTAACGGTAGCCATCACATTTTTACTCATCCAGAAGTGCGAGAAATTGTTAATATTCAGAATAAAAAAGGTGAGGTAACTTCCTATCAAGTGCGTCAATTCTTATCGCTAATTGAAGAGTACAATCTGTCGATCGAAGAGGATGAATCATGAAAGATTATCACATTAATATTTTCTACAGTGAAGCAGATGAGGGTTATATTGCTGATATTCCTGATTTAAAATATTGCTCTGCATTTGGTGAAACTCCAGAAGCAGCTTTGCAGGAAGTCCAAATTGCTAAAGAATCATGGTTAGAAGCTGCTAAAGCTGCGGGAAAAGTGATTCCTGAACCTAAATATCGACCCGTTATTTATCAGATTTAATAATGATGGCACTGAAGTTTAAGTGGGAGTCGAAAAGCTTTTTTTACCACAGATTTCCACAGATGAACACAGATAAACACAGATGTAGATTTAGATTTACTGTGGGTGAGCAAATATTTTTTGGGATTGGATGTATTGTTGGAATATGGGATTGATTTGAAAGTACGATCGCCCTTTCCCTTCCACTCTCTCAACTAAACTTCGTCGCCCTAATGATTGGATAGCTTGCCAAATTTCTGATTTCGATAATTCCAGATTAGCAGATTTTTGGGAAATGTCTACAGCTTCAGCTTGATTTGCTAACCAATAACTCACTTTCTTTTCTGATTCGGATAAACGCTCTAAGTGAGTTTCTAACAGTGGTTCTATGTCACCTAAATATACATCATTTGTTTCAATTCTACTGAATCAAAACGGTAATCGTTTACTAGTTCTGGTGATTCTCCCCACAATTCAAAAAACGTTTGCGGTATTTCTTTGAAAATACGGTAAAAGATGCGATCGGTTTTCATCTATGGTTAAATTTAAAAACTTTGGGATATGAAGTAGAATTTATCACACTTATATGTCAAAGGATTACAATTATCTACTTATTTAGTTCTTGGGTGGGTACGATCGCATACACAGTTCTGTATTGTAGAGACGTTATATATAACATCTCTACAAGTATTCTTTAGTTTCTGGAGAAGTCTATTAGCTATTTATCCTGATCGACGGTTTGGGTAACGGAGAAAAGTTTTACTTATCACTTGCATTATTCAGTCAGGCATCTATATGAATAAATTAATTTTGACTAATGTAGTAACATTTGGGTTAACTCATGGCAAAATATCCCTAAGTTTTACCTTTACCTGTTCCCTGTTATCCCCCGCTTACCGCAATGAAACATTCTAAGCAAAGCGTTCGCGATCGCAATAAGTTGCTAGAAGCCGTCAACACCGAAGTTACAGCACGGCTGGAACAATCATTGCACAAAGCTATTCAGATTCACATTCTCAAAGAAGAAAAACCGCAACCAATTCCGCGACTTTGGGATGTAGATGTCAAAATTGGCAAACGTCCAACTGTCAGATTATCACCTCAAATCACTATTTCTCAAGTCTTTAGACAGAGTAGCGGCAAATTACTGATTTTAGGTAGCCAAGGTGGAGGAAAAACTACCACTTTGTTAGAATTAGCACAGGATTTGGTAGAAATTGCTCAAGCTAATTTTGAACAACCTGTTCCAGTAATTCTGAACTTGGGAACCTGGAAAAATAATAAACAAAGTATTCCTGATTGGTTAATTGCTGAAATAAAAGCTAAATACGAGCTTCCCCTAAATTCTATTAAGTTATTAGTTAATAATCAATTGATTTCGCCTTTATTGGACGGGCTAGATGAACTAGATTTAGGTCAACAGGAATTATGTCTGAGAGCAATCAATCAATGGTTAAATTCTGAAAATCGCCCGAAAAATATGGCGGTTTGCACTAAGTTAGAAGATTACAAAAAATGCCGGACTAAGTTACGTTTACATGGCGCTACTTTTTTACATCCTTTGCATGAACAACAGATTCAAAAATATCTAGTCGGTTGTCGAAGTAAAGAACTTTGGGAAGTTTTGAAAGAGGAACCGCAATTTCTAGAGTTAGCCAAAAATCCTTTGCTTTTAAATATCATGATTTTGGCTTATGAAGAGTTGCTGATTCAAGCTTGGAAACGGCTTAACTCCGATCGAGAAAGACGGGAATATTTGTTAAATGCCTTTGTTCGACGAATGTTAACTTGGAATTTGAAATCGCTTTACTATCGTGAAGGAAAGGAACCTAGACCGGAAAAAGCTAGACCTTGGTTAGTTTATTTAGCAACAAAAATGAATGCGGCTAAAGAAACTGAAGTTGAACCCGATAAATTAGATAAAACTTGGCTGCAAACTTCTGGGCAAAAGTCTTTCTATCGGCTATGGATGATTTTAACTTTTGGCGGACTTTTGGGGATGAAAAAGTTTGTTTTACGCCGAATTCTGAGCAAAAATCAATGTATGCCTTGGAACTATTCTCAGTTTTACAATTATGCTACTGAGCGGTTTTTATTGCAAAAAGTTGGGGATAAATATCGCTTTGTTCATGAAGTTTTACAAGAACATATTGCCAAAATGTGATACGGATTTTCTTTTACTTGTGGTGAAAAAGCTTGGTTTTGGGGACTGGGGATTGGGGACTAGGGATTGGGATTCCTTATAGACTAGGAACTTTGCTAATTAATTTAGGTTGACTTAATTACCATGAGTGTGCGATCGCCGTGATATGTAGCCGAGAAATGAAGTTTTTGCTCGATCGAAATCCCAGTCCCCAATCCCCAGTCCCCAGTCCCTAATCCCTAGTCCCCAAAAGCAAGGTAAAATGCTTGTTTGGGGTATAACCTGCCCTGTCAATAACAAGAAGATTGTTAAATTTACCCAATGACCAAAACTTACAAAGTTGAAATTCAACACCAAGGCGAAACTTACGTTGTGGATGTACCAGAAGATAAACAGATTCTTCGGGCTGCTTATGCTGCGGGAGTAGATTTGCCTAGTTCTTGCAATGCTGGAGTTTGTACGACTTGTGCGGCGCAAATTTTATCAGGAGAGGTGGATCAAACGGATGGGATGGGCGTTAGTCCAGAACTTCAGGCGAAAGGTTATGTTTTACTTTGTGTGGCTTATCCTCGATCGGACTTAAAAATTGTCACCGAGAAAGAAGACGAAGTTTATGATTTACAATTTGGACAGCCTCAGAAGTAATTAAACTAATGACTACGCACTTTATCACCGCTGAAATCGATCTCCAAGAATCTCCGGCTAAACTGCATCAAGAAATTATTGCAGAGTTAGAAAATCGTGGGGAACCTCTACGTTGGGCTGTTACTAATGTAGATGTTAAAGAACAAAAAGCGACTGTGGAAGCGATCGTCACCACAACCACCGAATCAGAGAAAGTCTAACCTTGTTTGAGCGTCCTTATACTGTTGTGTTGCTTGTCCCTACTGGAATTGGGGCGGCAATAGGTGGCTATGCGGGGGATGCTTTACCAGTGGCGAGGGCGATCGCTTCTTGTTGCGATCGCCTCATCACTCATCCCAACGTCCTCAACGGAGCCATGTTATATTGGCCTTTGCCGAATGCTTTCTATGTCGAAGGTTACGCTTTAGATCAATTCGCCGCTGGAAATTGGGGACTGAGCCCAGTACATCAAAATAGAGTTGGGCTAATTCTCGATCGCGCCATAGAACCAGAACTGCAACTCAGACAACTACAAGCCGCTGATGCTGCTAGAGCTACTTTAGGATTAAATCTTACCGAATATATAGTTACCGATGCACCTTTAGGTGTGGAACTGCGAATTTCGCGATCGGGAATATCCTGGGGAACGATCGCTAACCCTGATAGTTTACTCAGAGCCGCAGAAAAATTGATTACTCAAGCTAGGGCAGAAGCGATCGCAGTTGTCGCCCGTTTCCCCGAAGATATAGAAAACGCCGCCCAAGATAACTACCGTCAAGGTAAAGGGATAGATCCGATCGCAGGTGCCGAAGCAGTTATTAGTCATTTAATAGTCAGAACATTTGAAATTCCCTGCGCCCACGCCCCCGCCCTCAACTCCTACCCCCCCGAACCTCACCTTTCTCCCCGTTCCGCCGCCGAAGAAATAGGCTACACCTTCCTACCCTGCGTCTTAGTCGGCTTAAGTCGCGCCCCGCAGTTTTTAAGCAGAGGGGCAGAGGAGCAGAGGGGCAGAGGGGCAGAGGGGCAGAGGGGCAGAGGGGCAGAGGGGCAGAGGGGCAGAGGGGCAGAGGGGCAGAGGGGAGGAGAATTCAAAACTCTCCCATCTCCCCAGTCCCCAGTCCCCAGTCCCCAGTACCCGACAGACATTTGGGCAAACCAAGTAGATGCTGTAGTCATACCCGCTACGGCTTGTGGTGGGAGTGCTATACTAAGTTTCAGCCAACTGGGAGTGCAAATTATTGCTGTTGCAGAAAACCAAACCCAGATTCAAGTCCCTCCAGAACCGCTGGGCATGAAAGTATTGCGAGTAAACTCATATTTAGAGGCATTGGGCGTTTTAGTCGCCCATAAAGCAGGTATTTGTCCATCTGCTCTTAGCCCAGCTATCTCGTCCATTCGTAGTCTTTAGAAAAAAAACTGGTGAAAGATCCATTATCGAACGAACCGGAAATTGAACCCTTGACGCGCTCCCAACTACTAGTAGCTATGGGAGTAACAGCTGTAATCTTGCTCGTAGTTGCTAAAGTATGGCTACAACTAGGTTCTGTTTCTCTTTTATCTATCAAACTAACAGGGTTAGACGCACTATTAGGCTTAGGTCTAGGCTGCGTAATTACTGGGGGTAGTTCTTTAGTTTATCGCCTGTGGCCTGGTTATCGCAAAAGTGCTGATTTATATTTGAATATGGTGCTTAAACCCTTATTTTGGCCTGATTTAATTTGGCTGGGGTTATTGCCCGGTTTAAGTGAAGAGCTATTGTTTCGCGGTGTAATGTTGCCTGCTTTGGGTTTAGATACTTCCGGTTTAGTGGTGTCTAGCCTCTGTTTTGGCATTCTCCATTTAAGTGGCTGGGAACAATGGCCTTACGCAATTTGGGCAACAGTGGTAGGGTTACTTTTAGGGTTCTCTGCCTTGACTACAGGCAATTTACTTGTGCCAATTGTCGCCCATATCTTTACTAATTTACTTTCTAGTTTCCTCTGGAAGCTAGACAAGGGGGGAACCTCTAATTCTCTTAGCTGAGCATTATTTCCAAGTTTAATCTGGGGTGTAGGGAATGACACCTCACCCCGGATTTAGAAATCTGTGGTTTATTGAGATATAGAAAGCTTGTTAGAGGTAGAAATAATTGAGTTTTAACTCTAGTAGGTTTTTCTTACAGGTGCTTTTTTAGGGCGTTTCCTTAGACAATAAAAAACGCCCGAAACTTGGGGGCGTCAATCATCAGGGTGCATCTACATTTATAAGTTTAACCTACTGAGGGGTGAAACCCCTCACCCCCTGTAAAATTTTACAAAAGTTAATAAGATGCCAGAGAGCAAGAAGGCAGAGGGGCAGGGGTGTAGGGGTGCAGGTGGACAAGGAGAATTTTTACTTGACTTGTGCCTTCTGCCTTGTGCCTTTCTTGACTTCTGCTTTTTTGTATTCCTTTAGACAGACAAGTTGTATGTAGGGGTGTATCGCCAGTAGGATGAGTGAATAAGATCACAGAGTTAGTCTAAAGAAGCAAGTTTGAAAGTTTCTTTAATAGCTCTAGGAGAGTAACAATGGCTAAAGTAAACCCTGTGCAGTTACAGAAAGATTTGAAAGGAATTAATTACCCTGCAAGTAAGCAAGATTTAGTGAAGCACGCTCAACAAAAAGGTGCTGATGAAAAGATTTGTGCAACTTTAGAAAAGTTACCCGATCGCGAATACGAAACTCCGACTGAGGTTAGCAAAGCTGTCGGACAAATAGAATAGTAAATTTCAGCTTTAGGGCAGTTAATTCGCTGTATTATATTCGTTTTTATAGTAGGTATCAGGAGTGAAAGACTAGAGATGTCAGTTTCTATTTTCTGTCTTCTGATTCCTGCTATAAAACTGTTAGCCTAAGTAAGCTTTTCTTACTTGTTCATTTTTGAGTAAGTCAGAGGCTTTTCCTGATAAGGTAATAGAACCAGCTTCTAAAACGTATCCGCGATCGGCATTTTCTAAAGCTAGATTGGCATTTTGTTCAACTAACAGGATAGTTACGCCTGTAGAACGCAGATTTTGGATAATTGTAAAAATTTCGCGGACAATGGCAGGGGCAAGTCCTAAACTAGGTTCATCTAATAATAATAGTTTGGGACGACTCATTAGGGCACGGGCGATCGCTAACATTTGTTGTTCCCCACCGCTAAGAGTTCCCGCTAGTTGTTGGCGGCGTTCTGCTAACCGTGGAAAGATTTCAAACTGATGTTTAATATCTGCTTTAACTTCTGCCTGATTAGACCGAATATATGCACCCAATTCTAAGTTACTTAACACTGTTTGTCTAGCTAAAATTCGCCTTCCTTCAGGAGAATGGGCGATCCCAAGTTTCACTACTTCATGAGGTTGGCGACGGTTAATGTTACGTCCTTCATAAAGAATATCGCCATTGGTAATATTAACTAAGCGAGAAATTGCCCGTAAGGTTGTGCTTTTTCCTGCACCGTTAGACCCAATTAAAGTAACAACTTCTCCAGCATTTACAACTAAATTAATATCTTTTAAAGCTTGGATTCCGCCATAGTTAACCGAAATATTGTTTATTTCTAAAAGTCTTGACATAATTGATTTAATCCTGTTAATTAATTGTACTCTGCCCCAGATCCCCGACTTCTTGAAGAAGTCGGGGATCTTGAATCTACTCGTCTCCTAAGTATGCTTCAATTACAGCCGGATCATTTCTGACTACAGCAGGTTCACCTAAAGCTATTAATTCACCGAAATCTAAGACGGCAATTCGATCGCATAAACCCATGACTAAGGGTACATGATGTTCGATTAAAATGATAGTTAAGTTGAAGCGATCGCGAATTTTCCGAATAAAGTCACTCAGTTGATGTTTTTCATTGGGATTCATCCCAGCCGCAGGTTCATCTAATAGTAATATTGTCGGTTCTAAGGCTAAAGCACGAGCAATTTCCAAGCGACGTTGATCGCCGTAGGGGAAGTTTTTGGCTTTTTCGGTGGTGCGATCGCTCAAGCCCATCATTTCTAACAATTCTAAAGCCTTTTGTTTCGTTTCCTTTTCTTGCTGATTAGCAGTAGGTAAAGCCAACATTCCCGACACCAAAGCAGGTAAAGGATGACTATTTCGACTGTGAATATGTCGCCCAATCATTACATTTTCCCAAGCCGAAAGTTCACCAAACAAGCGAATATTTTGGAAAGTGCGAGAAATACCTTTACTAGCAACTTGGTGCGGACGAAGTTGGGAAATTTCCTCACCTTGATAAATCAATTGTCCGCTAGAAGGCGGTAGCAAACAAGTAATCAAATTAAACAAAGTCGTTTTTCCCGCACCATTTGGTCCGATTAAACCAAATATTTCATGTTTCTGTACAGAAAAGGAAACATCATTTACCGCCACTAAACCACCAAAGCGACGAGTTAAAGCTTTGGCTTCTAGAATTGGATTGTCTTTCGATAAATCTTGTTGGCTCATAACTACTAAGTATATCCTAAGAACGATGCACTATATCACTAAATGCGCCTGTATAAAGATTGCTAATAAACAAGTTTGACTAATGCTAATACTGTAGTATTATTTGTTAAATAAAATTTTCAAATCTGGAGGAATAACAATGAAATTTTCATCCAATCATAAAAAGCTGACAGCATCTTTAGCATTATTAGGAGTTTTAACAATTACAGCTTGCGGACAAGGAAATCAACAAGCTACCGAGACTCCAGCTAATCAAACAACCACGACGACAAATACTCCAGCCGCAACTCCCGCAGCGAATACAACAACTACTACCGCAGGCGTTCCACCAACAGGAAATGATTGTCCTGCTGACGCACCAATTAAAGGTGTGGATACTACAAAACGCGGTAAAATTTATCACACTACTACCTATCCAGACTACAAACAGGTAAAAGCTACTATCTGTTTTAAAGACGTTGCTTCAGCAGAAAAAGCTGGTTATAAATTACCTCAAGCAAAATAGATTTTTGTCATTGGTCATTGGTTATTAGTCATTTACAAAACTGATTAATTAGTGACCAAGTTAGTAACGCAAGTTGCTAGTTATTAATTCTTTCGGAGTTACCCCCGTGATGTTAATAGCGAAGCTTCCTCTGGTTCCCCCCTTAATAAGGGGGGAACAGGAAATAATTAATAAGTAGTAAGTTCGTTACTACTTATTACCGATTACTTACTATGAAATTAAGTTTTCAAAAATTAATTTTATTAAAATATCCGCTTTCTCAGAGATATACTGATTAAAAAACTACTTAACTACTACAAGAGAAGATATGCCAATTTATTTTTATGACATTCATGAAAAACCATTCGGTTGCTTTTCTAACTTTTCTCCTCATGGTTTTGAATTGGATGGCGAGTGGTGGAAAACTAGCGAACATTTCTTTCAAGCGCACAAGTTTGTTGATACTCCTTACCTAGAACAAATTCGCAAGTTACCTTCACCAAAAGCCGCTTTTGATTTTGCCCGAAGTCGCCAAAGTGATGTGCGTTCTGACTGGCGAATGGTGAGAGATGACATTATGCGAAAGGCGGTAGAACGGAAGTTTCAATTTAACGCCGAAATTCGGGAAATTTTACTGGCTACTGGTAATGTTTTACTTGTGGAAGATTCGCCAGTTGATTTTTATTGGGGGTGTGGAAGCGATCGCCAAGGTAAAAATATGCTGGGCAAAATATTGATGGAAGTCAGAGAGAGATTACGCGATCTTTAGGAAGCAGGGGCGCAGAGGGAGAGAATTTTCCCTCTCTTTGTAACCCTATTTACTTGCTTTGATAACTATTTAACTTTATTGTGATTAACTATTTGATGAACTGCTATTCCCAACAATAAATTTAATTAAGATTAACACCAGTTTAAAATAGAGTAGCTTAAAGAAAATTATCATAAACTACTTGAACTCTTGTGGTAAATCCTTAATAGAAATGAATCAGTTTGTTGAAAACAACCTAATATAGAGCTTTCTGGAAAAATCAAGTAGGTATAAGTTGTCACTTAGATAGGATGATATAGGTGGAGACGAAAAATTGCAGCGTAGTTTTCCCAAAAAATTTTGCTGATTTTCCTGTAACTTCTGCAATTCAAGCTACAGGAATTAGTACCTAGTGAAAGAAGTTGTGCTTGCATTTTCTTTGGCTCTGGACTAAAATAATACCCTGATAAATTTTTGATTCCTAAAACCAAGAGATCGATCGCAAAAGTTATACTTACGTGATGGTAATTATTGCGATCGGTTGAATAAAGTCAGAAGCTAGAGGCATTACCAAACTTACCTCTTAGCCAACGACAAAATTCAAATGCAAATAGCAAGATTCTTCTAAAAATTTCCTGAAGTGAGTGTGTGAGTAGTGTAGTTTATGGCTTGGTGTAGAGATGAGGGGGGCGATCGAACAGTAAATCAAATTCTCGATGTCAATTAATGTTTGCAGATTGAACAGAAGTAGCTATCTTAATAGCATCTGCCGGATTTTGAACCACTACTAAGAACTGAAAACAAACCAACCAATCATAGCCTAACAATTAGTAAATTTCCGCTTTCTGTCTCACCGCTAAGGGAGACAATTCCCATTTCAGCCAACGATTTTGGTAGTCCGAAATAGGTATATAACTAAGGACAGATGAAAGAGGGAAACCTGCATAGACGATAAATTCTACCATTGTGGGCAACCGGGAAAAACTTGAGAATAAAATTTCCAATTTCCCCAAAACTTCCCGATTCCTTTGAATAATTCAAGTAAAGTCCAGCTAGTACCAAGGAGTAGGATGGAAGCGCAACCAATCATAAGCTTAAAAGAAGCTATTGAAGAACGCCGTGCAGCCCGGAGTTTTCGCCCCGATCCAATTCCTGAAGAAGTACTTTCCGAAATCTTACGCTTAGGAGTAAGAGCACCTTCAGGATACAATTTGCAACCTTGGCGCTTGATTGTAGTTCAGGAACAAGAGAACAAAGAAAAGCTAAAAGCCTGTGCATTTAATCAACGTCAGGTGAGCGAAGCACCAGTAGTTTTGATTTGTTGTGGCGATCGCCTAGTTTCTCAACCAGAATACATCGAATCAGTAATTAAATTAGGTGAACAAGCGGGAGCAATGAATGAAGCTTATGCTCAATTTATCCGAGAGCAAGTTCCAGTTTTATTCGAGTATCATCCCTGCTTTGAATCGGTAGAAGCTTGGACAAATCGCCACACAATGATCGCAGTTGCACATATTATGATTGCAGCTAAAAGTTTCGGGGTAGACAGTTGCCCAATGGAAGGATTTGTCACCGCCCAAGTTAAAGAAGCCTTCAAGATTCCCGAACATTTAGATGTTTGCTGTTTGTTACCCCTTGGTTATGCAGACGAACCATTCAAACTATACGGAGGTCGCTTTAACATTGAGCAAATTTCTTACAGCGAAACCTACGGTCAAAACTTCACAATTTAGGAAAATTTAAGTTTTCTACTTCTCTTTCTTTGGCAAAATAATCTGCCAAAGCACCAAAAATCCAGATAATTTCTCATCCTTCAGAATTGGCAAATAAACCAAATAAGTAACTATTACCAACAAGTGTGAGCGTATGATGACAACACCTTACAAAAATGCCGTATTGGACGATAAAGAACTACAAGCAGCATTGAGTCAAATTAACCCAAAATTTGGTGATTTTGTAACTCGTGTAGCTGGAGAAGCTTGGGGTTTACCATTAATAGATCAAAAAACCAAAGCTTTAATTACTATTGCTGTTGATGTAGTAAATCAAGAACAAGTAGGCCCAGGAAGCCCCTTCGGAGCGCACGTAAATATGGCAATGAAACAAGGAGCAACTCGCGCCGAAATTGAAGAATTACTGTTATTTATGTGCGTTTATGCCGGGTTTAACAAAGTAGCAGGTTGTTTTGGTGCATTGAATGAAATTTTAGGTTCGCAGTCCTAAGAAAAATCCCATTCCAATTGTCAAAAACTATTAAATTAAACTTATGCTGTTGGCGAAACAATCCCAAGACTCAACAATTACCAAGGCTGATTATTCAGCACGCGATCGCAACGGAAAAGTTACCTTTTACGTTTTGTTGTGGAAAAGAAAAGGCATCAGCTTAGAACTTTTCGACGACTATTGGCGCGATGTTCACGGCCCAGTTTGCGCCCGTTTACCCGGACAACATCAATATTGGCAATTTCATGTTGCCCATAACGAAGGCGGTATTTGGCCCACTTTAGGCGGATTAGTGCAATCTTCCCCAGAAGATGAATGTTTTGACGGAATTGCCGAGTTAACTTTTAGAAGCGAACAAGAGCGTCAAACTTGGTTTAAAGCTGCTGCCATTTTGATGGATGACGAGCACAATATCTTTAGTAAAGCGATCGGATATAACACTAGTCCGGGTAATTCTATCACTTATGTCGATCGCATCGAAAATGGCGCACCCAACGGCATAGTTGGCGCAGAAAAGTTTCACGTTATGGTGAGAAAAGCTGATGGCGTAAGCGTAGAAGAGTTTCGCAAATATATGAGAGAAACTTTTGCTCCCGCCATTGCTAATAATTCCAGAGTGGTAAAATTACGCCTTCACCTATTTGATGAAGTCGATCTTTCCCGCCCCGATGCAGCAGGAGTAGCTCACTCTGAGCCCAGAGAACAAGCTTATGATGCTGCTGCGGAAATTGCCTTTTGGAACCGCTTAGATCTAGAAATAGTTTTAAGCTCACCAGAATATTTAGCCGCAGTGAAAAACCACGCTAAATATGTTAAAGCTGTTAGACCATTTCCCGAAAGAACAGCTTACACATTCGTCTATAACGACGAAATGACCTTAGCAGGACAACGCAGTTCTTCAGTCGCAGAATTAATTGCCAACATCGGTGCAACCAACCAAATACAGGAGGATATTCAATCGCTTATGCTGTACCAACAACTAAATTCTACCTCTACAAACGGCAACGTTGCTAGCAACGGTCATCAAACTTCTAGTAATGGTCAAGTAGCAGTGAAAAAGCGCCAAAATTATTACAAAGACCTCTCAGCAGACTATTCTCGCCCCGGACTTGTTAGTTCTTACGTTGCCAAAAAATTGATTGAAGATGCCGAAAGATATGTGGCAATGAAAGAACGAGTTCTGCCAGAAATTAGCTCCAATTACACCTTAGAACAAATTGAAAGAGAAAACCGCGAATGGTGGCCGACTCACTGTGAAGCTTTACGCCAAGGAAGAGGCGATATCTTAACAGGTGAATATCGCGACGACCTGGTTTATTTGTGTCAAGATGGCCCCTATTTTGGCTTAGATCAACAAAAAGAACGGGAAAAACATTGGTGGGCTTTAATTGCTCAACCAGGGGTAACAATGTGTTGGCCTATTGTGATGTTCCACGGCGAAGTTACTTACTTTGAATGGAAGTGTGTTGACGACGAAACTAACGAAACTCTTGCCAAAGGAAACGTTACTTGGGTACGTCGCGGACATCGCGGAGCTTGTTATTTGAAAACCGAACAATTGACCTTCTATCGTGATGTTTACGCACCTAATGAATTGATTCAATTAATCACCACATAGAAGAGATGGGGAGATGGAGAGATGGGGAGATGGAGAGAATAAATTTCACCTTTACCCTTGAATATCGTTTACCCAAATGATTGATACAAATAAAGTAGGGGCGGGTTTAACCAGAAGTCTGGAATACCCAGCCATAAGATTAAAATCAAAACCCGCCCTTTCTCAAGCTTTTACCCTTTCTTCTCTTCCTCCTTTCTTTGCTGAAAAATGGTGCGATCGAGTACTGATTACGGAAATAAAAGTCTTATGCTTTTGTACAAAGAATCCACCGAAAAAGCTGATTATTCAGCACGGGATGCTAAAGGAAAAGTCGCATTTTACGTTCTTTTGTGGAAACGAAATGGAGTACCTTTAGACCTGTTTTTTAACTACTGGAAAAATGTTCATGGCCCCGTTTGTGCTCGTTTACCAGGACAATATCAATACTGGCAATATCATTTAGAGCATAATCATGGTGGGATTTTGCCCCATTTAGATGGGATTAATTATACTACTCTTGAAGACGAACAATTTGATGCGATCGCCGAATTAACTTTTGAGTCAGAAGCCGATCGGCAAACTTGGTTTGAAGCTTCTGCTATCCTGATGGATGACGAGCATAATATCTTTAGAAAAGCGATCGGTTATGTCAGCAATCCGGGCAATTCTATCACTTATGTCGATCGAATTCAAACCGGAGATCCCAACGGAAGTTTAGGGATTTTGAAATTCCATACCATGCTCCGCAAAGCTGATGGTGTCAGTACCGAAGACTTTCGCAACTACCTAAAAAATAGCTTTACTCCCGCTGTAATTCAAAACCATTCACTTCTAAAATTCCGACTTCACTTATTTGAAGAAGTAGACAATACTCGCCCACCAGCAGCAGGTGTAGATCATGCTGAAGATCCCAGTCAAAACTATCAGGCAGCGTTTGAAATTGCCTTTTTAAACAATCTGGAAATGGAGAAATTCTTCGCCTCCAAAGAGTACTTAACTGCTGTACAAAACCAGGCAAAGTATATCAAACAAATTAGTTTATTTCCAGAACGTGCTCCTTACACCTTTGTCTACAACAGTGAAATGACTTTGGCGGGAAAGCGCACTTCTCATGTTGCTGAACTAATCACCAAAATCGGTTCAAATCACCAATTAAAAGAGCATATCGAATCGTTGATGGTACAACAAAAATTAGTTGATGTTGCAACGATCGATAAATCTAAAAATTGGCTTTTTAAATAAGCAAAAATGACGAAATTTCACCTAACTAACCGATCGCTTACTCACCACCTAAGATGACAAATAACCAACCTTACAAAAATGCAGTATTGGATGATAAAGAACTGCAAGCGGGTTTAAAAAAGATTAACCCGAAGTTTGGTGACTTTGTGACTCGCGTAGCTGGTGAAGCTTGGGGTTTACCGTTAATTGACCAAAAGACTAAAGCATTAATTACGATCGCAGTAGACATAGTTAATCAAAGCCAATATGGTCCCGGTAGCCCCTTTCCTGCACACATAGATATGGCTCTCAAACAGGGAGTAACTCGCGAAGAAATCGAAGAATTACTATTATTTATGTGCGTATACGCGGGGTTTAATAAAGTTGCAGGTTGCTTCGGCGCACTTAAGGAAATTTTTCAGAAAATCGGCGGACAGGGGACAGCAGCAATGACACCTGATTATGCAATACGCGAACGCCAACAAACAGTCGCCTTTTACACTCTATTATGGAAAAGAAAAGAGCTAAATGTAGCACTTTTTAGCGACTATTGGAAAAATGTTAACGGCTCATTAGGAGCAACTTTACCTGGGCAATATCAAAATTTGCAACATCATTTAGATCCGCAAACAATTGACATTTGGCCCACGTTAAATGGGATTAGATCGACTGCTACAGAAACAGAACGTTGTGATGGGATTGCCGAAGTAACTTTTGCTAGTGAAGGCGATCGCCAAGCTTATTTTCAATCTGCTTATTTGCTAGAAGATGATGGGCAAAACTTATTTAGTAAAGCAGTTGGTTACACCACTAGTCCGGGGAATTCGATAACTTATGTCGATCGCCTAGAAAAAGCTAATTCAAATGGAGCAACAGACGCAATTAAACTCCATGTTTTAATGAAAAAAACTGATGGCGTAACTTTGGCAGAATTTCGTCAATACATCAGCGATTCCTTTGCTTCAGCTATTAGCAAAAATCAAGAAATCTTAAAATTTAGGCTGCATTTATTTGACCCTCGCCCTCATGCACCAGGCGATCCACATTATGAACCACCAGAAAAGCAATATCAAGCAGCTTTTGAAATTGCTTTTGCCGACTATCATCAAATGCAGCAATTTTTCCGATCGCCAGAATATTTAGCTGCTACTAAAGATCAGGGAAAGTATATCAAAGAAATTAACGCTCTACCAGAGCGAGCTACTTACACTTTTGTTGACGCAGGACAAATTACTCAAACCGGAAAAGGTAGTTCCAGGGTAACAGAAATGATCGCAAACGTTGGCACAAATAATCAAAGTTCAGAATCACCATTAAGTAATAGCAATCAAAACGGGAAATCGAGTTTAGCTCAATATCTCCAAGGTGTACAACACTTCGGAATTACTGTAGACGATATGGACAAAGCCATAGAGTTTTATACAGAAGTGTTGGGGGGGAAAATTGCGATCGGAGGCGACGGATTTTATGGCGAAGATTTGCATAATCTCCTCTTCCAAAAAGATGAATTAGAAGCCATCCAAAAAGGCATCGATCCTCGCAGTATTGGCGTTCCCAACATCAGAGATAATACCCAAGAATCACTAGATGTTAGATTTATTTCCTTCGGCAATACCTGCGTCGAAGTAATTCACTTCCGCGATGCCAAACTATCACACACAGCCCCCAATGTTTTCAGCAAAGTACCTTCTTCTGTAGGTTTTGCCAATGTCCCGCACATCTCTTTCCACGTCAAAGATGATATAGATTTAAATGAGTTCGCCCAATTGCTAGAAGACGAATGTCAAAAGCGGGGAATGACCAACGTTGTAGTTAACAAAACCATTCACGTTAACTCAGAAGCCGAAAGAAGAAAAGCCGGACTTTCCTTTGCTAAAACCGAATTTCCCGGAGACTTTGACGGCTGGGCATTGTTTTATTGCAAAGGGCCAAATGGCGAACAATTAGAATTTAACCAAGTCAGAAGAACCGCATTAAAAAATTTCAAACGAGCACAACAAGAATATAACCAACAAACTGGAAGAAACTTTCCTTGGGCATCAGACGCAATTAAGGAGAATGGAACTATGATGACAGCAACAGCAACCAAATGGGAATGGCCTCATACTAAGAAATGGCCCCAATTTTCCGGCTCAAAAGTTGATATTCTCAAGCAATTATTCCTGGCTGGCGAAGCGATGAATGTCAACAACTTTGTAGAATTCTTTACAGAAGATTGCCTCTATCAATTCGGTAATTTCCCAGCAGTTCGCGGCAAACAAGGGATTAAAGACTCTTCCACAGGCTTTCTAGAAAAATGCGAAGGTTTGCACCACCACATTAAAAATGTTTGGCAACCTTCCGAAGAATTAGTCATCATCGAAATGGAAGTTACTTATATTCGTCATGACGGCAAAGTATTTACCTTGCCTTGTGCTGATACCGTGCGTTTCCAAGGCGACAAAATCAGCGAACTAAGGATTTTCATGGACATCATGCCCATGTTTACCACTCCATAAATCCATAAAAATTCATCCCCTAATTTGTCAGAAAATACTAACGTCACGGAGGAATTTATGACTACTACAATGTTTCCCGGAACTAGAGCCGCGATCGTCAAAAATTTGATTGGGTTGTTTGAAAGAATGGATGTAGATACAGCCCTAAGCAACTTTACTGAAGACGCACATTACCGCTTTGGAAACTATCCCCCTGCCATTGGTAAACAAGCCATTCGGGAAGCAACAATGGCGAGTCACCTTGACTATATCAAAGGCATTTCTTTCGATATTAAATCAATGTGGGAAAATGCCGACTCAGTAATTTGTGAATTAGAAATTAACTACATTCGTAATGATGGCAGTGTGCTGACACTTCCTTGCACAGATATTTTCCGCATGGAAGGCGACAAAGTAAAGGAAATGTTGGTTTATATGGACCCAACTCCTTTATTTACAGCACCAGAAACTCAGCAGGAAACAATTTTAGATATCGCCAAGCGTTTGATCGCAGCTGTAGAAGCAAATAACGTTGAAGAATACGTTACTTATTTCACTCCTGATGGCGCTTACAAAATTGCTAACAATCCCCCAATAATCGGACCACAAGCTATCAAAGATTTTGCCATACCAATTATGGGAATGTTCAGCAAAGTTTCCCATGATGTGCATAATATGTGGCAAGTTGATGCAAATACGGTAACAGTTGAATTAGACGTTACTTACTTCCGAAAAGATGGCAAAGTATTTAAGTTTCCTTGTTTGAACATTATTCGTTTCCAAGGCAACAAAGTCCAAGAATACCAAGCATTTCTTGATGCTACTCCCGCTTTTTCATAAGCAAAAGCTCGGTTTCTGTAGTTTGTAGTTTGTAGGGTGCGTCAGACAGAAAAATTTGGGCAAGTAACAGTAATTTTTAGTTCTGACGCACCTTACGGATGATAACTAGCAACTTACGTTAGTAGACGATCGCCCAAAAAAATCAATTAAGAAACCGGGTTTTTACACACCAGTCTTAGCAGATAAAAACAATGACTGAACAGCAAAAAAAACTAAGCGGAAAAACTTCAATATCAGTGATTTTTCCGGGAGATAGGGCGAATATCGTTCAACGGTTTCTAACTACTACCAGAACTGCTGATGAATTTGCCTCTTACTTTACGGAAGACGCATCTTTTCGATTTGCTAATGCGCCAACAGTTGTTGGACGTAAAGCGATTCAGGAATCTTCGGTTGCCTTTCGCCAAAAACTGAAATCTGTCACCCACGACATTAAATCAATGTGGGAAATGGGAGATATAGTTGTCTGCGAAATGGAAGTGACTTACACTCGTCATGATGGAAAAGTTGTGACACTTCCCTGTACAGATATTATTCGCATGAAAGGCGAACTGTTCAGCGATTTGCGAGTATACATGGATATTTCTCCTGTGTTTGCTCCGTAAAATTTAGTAAATAGTCATCAATAAGGGGTTTGGAAAAATGACAACTCAAACTAAAGGTAAAATCGGCGTACTCATTGAAGAACATTTTGACCCAACTGAATATAAAAAGTTCAATGAATACTTTCCGCAACAAGGTTATGAAGTAGAATATATCTCTCATTTGTGGGGTAATTCTGCTATAACTTTTGGTTCTAATCCTGAAAATGACCAAATTGAATGTCATGTCACGGTTACTACAGAAGTGAATGACATCAATCCGGCAGATTATAAAGGGATAATTTGCATCGGTGCTTATGCAATGGATCGATTAAGGTATCAGGTAAATGTCAAGAAAGGCGAAAAAAATCAAGCGCCAGCAGTGGCATTTATCAGAAAAGTTATGAGTGCTGGAGATGTAAAAGTTGGCACAATTTGTCATAGTTTGTGGTTGTTATGTGCTGACAAAGATTTACTCGCAGGTCGTAAAGTTACTTGCGCCCATAACATTGTTTGTGATGTGGAAAATGCGGGGGCAGATGTGGTTTTTGATGGTGATGTAACCGCAGATTTAGTGATTGATGATAATCTGATTACAGGGAAGCATCCTGGGGTAGTCGATGAATTCATGGAAGCTTTCGTTGCGGAGATTGAGAAAACCGGAAAAGCCCAAAAAGTCGGGGTATAAACTTTAAATTTCCACTGGGTTATTAGCTTTAGTCACTTTGTTCAACTATCCAGGAGGCAATTCCAATGGAACGGATGAATTTTACCTTTTCTGATACGATCGGGGGATATATAACTCACTTCGATCGCCACAATAAATGCTTCGGCATTAAAACATCAGATGGGCGAGAATACACAGCATATTTAACACCAACAGCTTGGGGCAGAATTGCTCAAAATTTGGGTGAATCCTACATCGACGCTACCCAAAGATTAGGCGAATTACTCACACCTGGACAACATATTTTTGCTTACGGTGTGTTCTATCCTCAAGGTGATGGACACAAATTTGAAGTAAAATCTTTTGTGTTCCCTGGAGAAGCACCTAACAAGTATCGCCACGAAGAACCAGACTGGTGGGTAGCACAAATTAAATCCTTGGCAGATTGTTATTTAAAATGGCAATTTGATTATCCCGAAACGGAAATTGATTATCATAACTATCGCACCATGCTAAATTTAGCTGGGGCGAAAAAAGCTGATGATTACCTGCAAGAAACTGATACGATTTCCCGCATGGTTTATGGTTTAGCTTCTGCTTATTTATTAACAGGAGAAGACCGCTTTTTAGAAGCTGCGGAAAAAGGTAGCAACTATCTGCGGGAACACATGAGGTTTTACGATCCCGATGAAGATTTAATTTACTGGTATCACGGGATTAAAGTTCAAGGAAAACGGGAACAAAAACTATTAGTTTCTGAGTTTAGCGACGACTACGATTGTATCCCAGCTTACGAACAAATTTATGCTTTAGCTGGGCCAATTCAAACTTATAGAATTACAGGCGACCCGCGCATTTTAAAAGATGCGGAAATGACGGTAGATTTGTTTGACAAATTCTACTTAGATAAAGAGAAAGGCGGCTATTTTTCTCACATCGATCCAATTACTTTAGATCCCCGTGCTGAGTCTTTAGGACGTAACCGGGCTCGGAAAAATTGGAACTCAGTTGGCGATCATGCTCCAGCTTATTTAATTAATTTGTGGTTGGCAACTGGCGAACAAAAGTATGCTGATATGTTGGAGTATACTTTTGACACCATTGAAAAATATTTCCCGGATTACGAAAATAGTCCATTTGTGCAAGAAAAGTTCCACGAAGATTGGAGCAAAGATCAGGAATGGGGATGGCAACAAAACCGTGCTGTGATCGGGCATAATTTAAAAATTGCCTGGAATTTAATGCGGATGCAAAGCTTAAAACCCAAGGATCAATATGTTAGTTTGGCAGAAAAGATTGCTCAATTAATGCCAGATGTGGGTAGCGATAAACAACGTGGTGGTTGGTACGATGTAGTAGAACGGGTGTTAGATCCTGGGGAAGAACATTATCGTTTTGTGTGGCACGATCGCAAAGCATGGTGGCAACAAGAACAAGCAATTTTAGCTTACTTAATTCTCAATGGTGTTTTGAAACAACCTGATTATTTGCGCCACGCCCGTGAAGCTTCTGCTTTCTATAATGCCCACTTCCTCGATCATGATGACGGTGGAATTTACTTCAATACTTTAGCAAATGGCTTACCTTTCTTGATGGGTACAGAACGCTTTAAAGGTAGTCACTCAATGAGTGCTTATCACTCAACAGAACTCTGCTATTTATCAGCAATTTATCAGAATTTGCTGATCTTCAAATACCCAATGGACTTTTACTTTAAGCCAATGCCAGGAGCATTTAAAGATAATATCTTGCGGGTTTCTCCAGATATTTTACCTCCGGGAAGTATTAGCATTGGTAAAGTTTGGATCGACGGAGAAGAATACAATAATTTTGATGCTGAAGCCTTGACTGTGAAATTACCAGACACTAGGCAACAAGTCAAAGTTAAAGTACATATCGTTCCTCGCTAGGGAACAGAAAAATCATGAGTTTTGAGTTAAATAAATCGTTAATTCAAAACTCATTACTCTTATTTTGTTGCATTTACCAAATGCTGTAATCATCGGGGAAACTAAGCACAATGAATATTAATGTCAAAAATTCGCAAAATGTCACCGTGGTAGAACTTGCGGGTGAAATTGATGCTAGTACTGCGCCAGCAATGCAAGAAAAAGTTTTACCTTTAGCTCAAACAGAAAGTAAAATTCTGTTGGATATGACTAAAGTTTCTTATACTTCTAGTGCTGGGTTACGGGTGTTATTGTCTTTATTTAAGGAAGTCAAAAAAAACGATGGAAAACTGGTATTAGTCGGAGTTTCTGAGGAAATTCAAGATACGATGTCTGTGACTGGGTTTGCCGATTTTTTCGTATTTTGCGACCATGTTGACAACGGCATAAAAACATTAAGTTAATGTCATTTTGGCTTCGATTTTTATCAGAGTTCTTGATTAATTAGCTAGAAAAATGACAAAGTAAAAATGAAGTTTCACCATTAAACTATCTACATGGAACTAAGAATTGATAGTTATCCTACCCACACTTACGGCAAGTTTAAACTTCGCACTGGGCGACCTTTCCCTTTTGGTGCAACTCTAGTCCCTGGCGGAGTCAACTTCTCGATTTTTTCCTCTTACGCCAAATCCTGTACTTTGGTGTTATTTGAAAAACACGCCAAACAACCAATGGCAGAAATTCCCTTTCCTGATGAGTTTAGGATTGGTAATGTTTTTTGCATGATTGTATTCGATTTAGATTACGAAAATATCGAATATGGTTATCGCATGGAGGGGCCTTTCAATCCTCAAGAAGGTCATTGGTTTGACCCTGGTAAGGTTCTCATGGACCCTTATGCTAAACTGATTGGCGGTCGAGATGTTTGGGGAAAAACACCAGATTGGGATGATGTTTATCATCATCGGGCTAGAATTGTTCCTGATGATTTTGATTGGGAAAATGACCGACCTTTAGAAATTTCCCCGGAAGATTTAGTGATCTACGAAATGCACGTTCGTAGCTTTACTCGTCACTCTTCTTCAAAGGTGAAACATCCGGGAACTTTTGCGGCAATTCGGGAGAAAATTCCTTACTTGAAAGAGTTGGGTGTGAATGCGATCGAATTAATGCCCATCTACGAATTTGATGAGTTTGAAAATTCCCGTCCGAATCCTAGTAATCCCAATGAATTATTAGTAAATTATTGGGGTTATAGTACAGTTGGTTTCTTTGCCCCAAAAGCGGGATATGCCGCAACGGGTAAATTAGGAATGCAGGTAGATGAGTTTAAAGCATTAGTTAAAGACCTGCATAAAAGCGGGATTGAAGTAATTCTTGATGTGGTATTTAACCATACGGCAGAAGGCAATGAACAAGGGCCAACAATTTCTTTCCGAGGAATTGATAATAAAACCTACTATATGCTGACACCGGAAGGTTATTACTTTAATTTCAGCGGTTGCGGCAATACTTTAAATTGCAATAATCCGATCGTGCGGAATATCGTCTTAGATTGTTTGCGTTACTGGGCAAGTGAATATCACATTGACGGTTTCCGCTTTGACCTTGCTTCTATTTTAGGGCGCGATCCTTGGGGCGCACCTTTGGCAAATCCCCCGTTGTTGGAAACTCTTGCTTTTGACCCAATTTTGGCAAAATGTAAGTTAATTGCGGAAGCTTGGGACGCTGGCGGACTCTACCAAGTTGGTTCTTTCCCTGCTTACGGACGTTGGGCGGAGTGGAATGGCAAATACCGCGATGGCATTCGCAAGTTCCTCAAAGGCGATCCGGGGCGAGTGGGCGATATGGCGCAACGTCTGCAAGGTTCGCCGGATCTTTATGCTTGGGAAGGTCGAGGTCCGGCAACTTCGATTAATTTTATTACTGCCCACGATGGTTTTACCTTAGCTGATTTGGTTTCCTACAACTACAAGCACAATGAAGCTAACGGGGAGAACAATAACGACGGTTCCAACGATAACGATAGCTGGAATTGTGGGGCGGAAGGTTGGACGGACGATCCGGGTATTAATGCTTTGCGGCAACGGCAAATGAAAAATGCTGTGGCGATGTTGTTGGTGTCTACTGGTGTGCCCATGATTTTAATGGGCGATGAGGTGGGACGTTCTCAGCATGGGAATAATAATACTTATTGCCACGATAATGAGTTAAATTGGCTGGATTGGTCGCTTTTGGATAAAAATGCCGATTTATTCCGCTTTTTTAAGAATTGCATTGCTTTCCGCCACGCCCACCCAGTACTAAGGAGTAAGTACCACTTTAGCAATCAGGATTACAAAAATAGTGGCTATGCCGATATTACTTGGCATGGAACAACAGCTTGGAATGCTGATTGGTCTGATTCTAGTCGGGTTCTGGCTTTTATGTTGTGCGGCAAACACGCGAAGTCGGGAATGGTGGAAGATAACTATGTTTATGTTGCCATGAATATGCACTGGGAAACGCTATGGTTTGAAGTTCCTGGGTTAAAAGATGGGATGAAATGGCACGTTTTTGCTAATACTGGTGTTGCTTCTCCTGGTGATATTTGTGAACCTGGTAAGGAACCTTTGTTGGAAAATCAGTCGGGTTTGTTGGTGGGCGATCGATCGGTCGTTATCCTGGTAGGTAAGTAGCAGGTGAAACTTTAACTTTTTTGCCTTGCTTAATTTTTGAAAAATCATCTAGAAAACAGGAGAAATTTATGGCTTTTACTGCAACTTTGGAAACCAAAGATAGCACAGCTACAATCACTTTAACTGGTACATTGGATGCTAGTACTGCACCAACTTTTAAGGCAGAAGTTGAGAAGGCTGCTGCGGAAAATGTCAAAACTCTGATTTTGATGATGGAAGACTTGGAGTATATGGCAAGTGCTGGTTTGCGGGTCCTCATTTACACTAAACAAAAAATGGGAGCCCACAGTGATATCTATGTAGTTAAGCCACAGGAAATGGTAGTGGAAACTTTGGATAAAACCGGATTTATCCAAAGTGTAATTGTGGTTGACGATCTAGCAGCGATCGAAAAAGGATAAAGGATTAATTGTTAGTGGTTGGTGATGAGAAAAACTAGAACTAACCACTAACTAAACTGTCGATCTTTGAATTATTTACTCATAAGGAATCCCCATCCCAAGGCTTTCTATCACAGTTATAAAATAGCCCAGAGGTTTTGAAGATTTTCCGAGATTTTTTAAATATGCAAATTAAATGCCTACCAGCTGATTACTGGCAAATTTTATACTATGGAACATTTAACTGTACCCGGAACTTTAGATTCTTTGAGTGAGATTGCTAAATATGTCTTGTCGGCTGCTTCCGCTGCTGGATTGGATAAAAAGGCATCTTATAGATTGCGTCTAGCTGTAGATGAAATTGCCACAAATGTAATTATTTACGGCTATGAAGAAGCGAATTTACAAGGGAATTTGCATTTAGAAGCGAAGATTGATGATTCTAGTTTAACAATCCAAATGGAGGATAATGCTGGTGCTTTTGATCCAGTAACAAAATTAGCTGTAGAGGAAGAAAACATTAATTTGCCTATGCAACAAAGACCGATTGGCGGATTAGGAGTTTATCTGGCGATTCAAGGTGTGGATCGATTTTTGTATGAGAGAGTTGGCGATCGCAATCGCAACATCTTTATCGTCAATCTTCATTAAGTGATTGGTAGCAAGTTGGGGTGCAGGGTAGTGGGAGTTTTTTCTACTACCTCTTCGACAAATTAATCGCTATTAAAACGTTTTATCGGAAAAAGCAAATAGATTGTTATAGTAGAATTTGGCGGAAAATCTAAAAACTTGCAGCAGTGAATCAGCAATAGATTACAATGGAAATAATAAATTAACTAGGAAGCTTGAATTCTCTAAAGGCGATCGCAATATTTTTAGCATCAAGAAAAAGACAAGTTGAACTAGAGGCACAAGTGAGTATGATCGTGCAAAATCAATCTGTAGAACAACTACACCAAGAACTAGAATCTTTGCGCCAAGAAATAAATGAACTGAGAACTGCACAAGCTGCTTATCATGCACAAAGCGAACTGTTAGAAAACTTGGTGGCGATGGCGCGATCTTCCTCAGAAAAAGAAGTGCTCACAGCTACCTTAAAAAATACAATGGTCGTGTCTACTCGACTCACTGGTGCAGAAAGAGGTAGTTTGTTCATCTACAACAGCAGCGGTGCTGTTGTTGCTAGTATTTTGACTCGCGAAGGTGCTACCCCAGAGGAAAGTACGAAATTAATTGGTTTAGTGTTGAAGGATGGATTAGCAGGTTGGGTAAGTCGTCACCGGGAAATTGGATTAATTAGTGATACTAAAAAGGACGATCGCTGGGTAGATTTACCCAATCAACCTTACGTAGTCAGTTCAGCATTAGCTGTTCCCATTCTCCGCGGCGACAGATTATTAGGAATTCTCACATTACTGCACTCGAAACCTGGACACTTTACTTCTGAACACGCGCATTTGATGGAAGTAACAGCAGATCAAATCGCTTTAGCTTTAGAAAATGTCCAACTTTATACCAAGTTAGATAATACTAAAAAAGCACTAGAAAATGAATTAGAAAAAGGTAAACAAATTCAAAAAGATTTTCTTCCCGATCGGTTAATTCAACCCGCAGGTTGGGAAATTGCCGCATACTTTTCCCCAGCAAGAGATGTAGCTGGTGATTTTTATGATGCCTTTGAACTTCCAGGCGGTTATGTGGGTTTAGTAATTGCTGATGTTTGTGACAAAGGCGTAGGTGCAGCACTATTTATGGCTTTGTTCCGCAGCTTAATTCGGATATTTTCCGGTCAAATTCAATTACAAGAGTCAGATGTCCTAAATTTGGAAATCAAAGAAAATTGTGCTATTAACCCACTAAAACCTGATTACTCAGCGGAAGTAGATGCCTTAAAAGCCGTATCTTTAACTAACAATTACATAGCCAAAATTCACTGTCAATTATCTATGTTTGCCACCATGTTTTTTGGTGTTTTGAATCCGAAAACAGGCGTACTAACATATATTAATGGTGGTCATGAATTTCCCATAATTATTAATTCGGAGGGAATTAAGCAACGCCTGTCCAAAACTGGGCCAGCAGTAGGCATGATGGAAAATGTTAAGTTTAAATTGGAAAAAGTGCAGTTAGAACCGGGTGATATTTTGTTAACTTACACAGATGGTGTAACGGAAGCACATAGTCCTACAGGAGAGTTTTTCAAGGAAAAAAATCTCTTAACTTTAGTAGAAAAACCAGCGGCTTCTGCTGATGCTTTGCTGAGCAGAATAAATGAAACTTTGCGGTTACATATTGGAGAAGCAACCCAGTTTGATGATATTACTATGTTGGCAATCCGTTGGATGAAATAGTTGTTGCTTCTGGGGGTAAATACAGGTAACATGAATTAATTTAGTTGTTATCAATTAGTTCATAACCTGTTGCCCCCTTTGCTAAAATTTTGCTATAGCCTAAACTTTCTAAAAATTTCATCATTTCTTTTTCTTCTGCACTGTTTGCTGTTTCCCAAAAAACGGTTTTTATCGCTTTGGCAGCGAATAGAGATTTACAACTTTCTAGTATTTTCAAATCGTATCCTTCAGCATCAATTTTTAAAACATCAATACTGTGTTCATTATATTTTTCTAGGAGGGAGTTTAGGGTGAGCATTTCCGATCGCCTAACCCCTTCTTCTTCTTGATGTTCATCTGTAACTACTTTAGTTAACATTGTCGGATCTCCCAAGGTGTCTAAGAATGCTGTACCGTTGCGATCGCCAATACACCCCGGAAAAATTTCAAATCTCGACAGATAATCTTTTAAATTCTCATGCAATAATTCCACATATTCGGTAACAGGTTCAACCGCAATAACTCTAGTTCCCTCTTTTTGCAACCACAAAACCGAGTAATAACCAAAATTTGCCCCAATATCAACTAGCAAACCCCTCCTTCGTTCCGATAAAATTTCTTTAGTAAGCAACTCCTCATAGTACCCACTCATCACAAAAAATCTCGCGTGTAAACACTTGGGATTTACCTTAAGTTTAATCTGAGGAAACTTGCGAGGCGAACCGTAACTGTATAGTAATTCTGTTTCCGAATCTAAAGGAAACTCAGCCAGAGTTAACCAATTAATTGGAGCCGCATACTTAGGCGGCAAAATATGCAGTAAATACTTGAGAATTCCCAGAGAATTCTGCTCACCTAAGATCGAAGAATTAAATTTAATAAATTTCCTAACTAACCCTTGCTTTATACTCATATTATTTTCTTTGTGTGTCACTACAACTTTCCTAAAAACTCAGTGTAAACTTTTAATGTCTCTTCAGCAATCTTTCGCCAAGAAAACCTTTGTGCTACCTCCACACATTGTTGAGAAAGCTGAGAATATCTGATTTCATCTAAAGTGAGTAGCTTAATTATTTGATTACTAAAACCTATACTATCTCCAGGAGCAAACATAAATTGTTCCTCGAAATGACTCAGCATTTCTCTTGGTCCAGGCACATCATAAGCTACAGTAGGAAGACCACAAGCTAGTTTTTCTAATACAGCAAAACCAAAACCTTCTATATAGCTAGGAAATGCTCCTACTGTAGCTCCACTTAACAAATTGGGCAATTGATCGCTGGTAAATTGCGGAATTATTTCAACACTTTCATTTGCTGTTAAATTCAGGTCTTTTAACACAAATTCAGCACTAAAACCTGTTCCTAAAAATAAGAAACGAACATCAGGAACTTGCGCTTTTACAGTTTTAATAATTTCCGCCCAATCTCTCGAACCTTTGCGCGTTCCCCAAGTGCCAATAAAAACCACTTGTTGATTATTTAAACGTACCGTGGCAGGTTGGATAACTTGAGCGAATGCTTCTTGTCGTTGTCGGGAAAGCCCAAAAGGAAAAACAAAACTTTTATGATCTAAACCTAGAACATCACGCACATAGTTGAGCTCATCATGATTCGGCAAATTGACTAAATCGCAGGTTTGTAAACTACGAAAACATTCATAATTTACTTGTTTTGATTCCCAATAACGCAACCAATTTTTAATCCGAGTTCTCTTTTTTTTGGGAGGCCATTTAGTTTTTTCCAAGTTGGTAAATTCTTCATAAAAGGCATACAAACCGACAGAACGAGCAACTAACAAACCTGTAATCCCTAGTTCTTGTTTAGAAAAAGGTAAGTCGCCTTGATGAGCGTCAATAATATCAAAGCGATCGGCATTCCCCTGCACAAAAGCTTTAGCTTTTTCGGAGAATTTGGGACGGGTTAAATTTTCTATTAAAGGTGTTTTGTTAGGAGGAAAGGCATCGAAAAAGTCAAATTTCTCTACTTCATGTCCCATTGCTTGGAACTCTTCTGCTAGTTCTAATTGAACTCGTGACGCACCCAAATTTCGCTCCCAAGGTGCGTGAAGTATCATGAGTATTTTTAAGGGTTGGTTTGTTTTCATCTAATTACCGTGAAACCAAAATTTATGTCTGATTGGATTTACATAGTGTCTCAAGGCTATGTTTGAATTGTAATGTTTATCTTGATAGGCAAATTCATCATCCCGACTGACAACAAACTGCTCTGGGGGTAATGGTAAACCTTGATTGTAGTGCATAGCCAAATGCAGGCTAGTTTGTTCGCTAAAGTAATTAGGTTTTTCTGTTAAATTGGTTAATCGTTGCAGCGGAATTTCCCAGTGTAATGGTTTTTTTAGGATCATAAATCCACTGTTTACAGAGGTAAGATTTAGCAGACTTTTTTCAATCAACCTTTCGTCTAATGCAGTAGCACAATCTACTAAATATCGGGGTTGTAAGTCAGGTGATTTGGTGATTTTTAACAACTCTTTTGCACCGGGTAAAAAGAGAATATCTGAGTCAGCGTAAAGGGTTACTTTTTCAACAGGGAGTGAAATTAAAACTGCAAGTTTCTTACCTAAAGGATGAATATCAGCATACTTATATACAGATTCAGGAAGGTCTTTTTTAATGAATTGATTTAACTCTAGTACTTTGACGCAGGGGTTAATTTCTTCAAGTAGCTGACAGCTAGTAGGTGAATAACTACCGTCAGAAACGACAGTAAATTGCTGGGGAATACCTACATAACGAATGAATGAACGAATGCTAGCTACTTGTTCGGGTAAATCGCGATCGCATGAAAAAGAGTAAACTCTCATCCCAACTTTTTCGGGTTGAAGAATCGGACGCTTTACTATCCAAGGAAGTGCTGCATGATAGACTGCACGAATCAGATTACCCTGAATTCGGGCTGCACGGTAGCCAAAATTTACCATTGTTTGCAGTTAAGTTTCTTGAAACTGGTAATTTGTTTCGTTATTGTATCTCCTTTACTTACCTCCTTAACAAAGGTAATCTAAAAAATTTGGTATACCTCATTAATTACTCACGAACAGCCATACAATACATACTCATCCCTTTTAATTGTTTTAGTACCGAGGGAATAAAGATTTGTCCCATTTTTTGAACGACTTTTATCTTGAAAGCTATGGGTGATATATCAGAAAGGTTCAATCCTTTTAAAAGCAGGTTTTTAGCGACTAGGAATGTGGAGATGCCAAGCCAGTTAAATGGCTCCTCTCGATAATACATTAATTTCCAACCAAACCTTGAAAGAATTTCATTTGCTGCTTTCTTATTCCAACGAGTTTGATGAAGGGGTGGATAGTCCCACATACTACTTAATTTTACTTTATTTTCTGGTTCAAATTCGCTAGAAAATGTTTTTGAACCCGGACAAGAAAAATGTAGACTTGAACCAATAGGCATCATTTCTGCTAATTCAGCTAAAAATTTTTCGGGATATTCTAGATGTTCAATTACATGAAAAAATGCCACTACATCAAATTGTTTATTAGTGTATTTTCTCATTTCTTTGAGATCTCCAATATATGCCTCCAAGCCTTTTGTTCGGGCAACTTTAATAGCTTCTTCATTAAAATCAATTCCGACTATATTATGTCCTTTGCTAGCTGCAAGTTCTAAAAAGTACCCTTCGCCACGTTTTTAACCAAACTTCAGCAATTTTGATAGTTGGAATAGTTTCAATAGTTTCGATTTTTTTAGATTGACAAGCATAACAATATTCGCTTTTTCTCATATTTTCCTCTTGATTTATTGGCTAGCTTTTTCAAGTACTTGCTCTATTACATGATTAAATTCCTGAGCGCGATTTTCATAACTTAGTTCAGGGCGAAGGTAGTGGCGATCGATTTTAACTTCTTTAGCTGTAAATTTAGCACTTGCCAGTTCGCTAACAACTTTTGCCATTGCAGATACATCTGTTGGTTTAGCTAACCAAACTCCTGGTTTATCCTCTAAATAATCCCAGTTTTCACCTTGAGGAACTGCTGCTAAAATAGGTTTATCAGTCATCAAATATTCATAAGTTTTCGCTGAAATACGTCCTCCTGGTGAACCATCTGGTCTATCTGGTAAAGTTAAAAATAGTAAATCAGATTGGCAAGCTATTTGAATTGCTTCTGCATGAGAAACTGTTCCATGAACTTCTACAAGATCTGCAATTCCTTGGGACTCCAGTACTCTATCAGTGAGTGATTTGGGATAGGTGGAGCCATAAATTTCTACTTTGATTTTGCCCTGTAATTCAGGGTTTTGTGCGATCGCCTGTTTCACAGCTTTGCCAATAAAAACTGGGCTATGACTTCTCATATCAAGTTTTACTAACTCGTAACTTCCTAGCTGATTCCAAGCTGCCAACAACTTTCTGAGCCAGGGATAACTTTTTTGATTTGGCTCAAACTCAAACCAAGCTACCATTGCACCTATATAAGTAATTTTAAACAATTGGGATGAGTCATTATTATCAACATTTGAATAAGTAAATTCTTCTGGTTCTGCTCCACAACGAACTAGGTAGAATTTTGAGTGCTGATTCGCAGGTTGGCGATTCTTAACAGCTTCCAAATTTCTTTGAGATACATAAACTACTGCATCAGCTTGCCGAACATATAAGTCTTCCAGCCATATAGACATTTTGTAATGAAACCAAGTAACAAACCCTGGATTCATATCGGTACAAGTATAAGAGTCATCAAAGTTCAGCACTAGGGGTAATCCTGTAATCCATTTAAGGATAATGCCAACTATCCCAGCACCATAGGGCATAATAAAGACAACAATAGCGCTGGGCTTATGCTGCTTGATTAACATTCTGGCTTTCAGTACAGCAGGTAACATCCAAAAGATTACATCATCAGGCCAAACAAACAAACTAATTAACTTGTAAAGCCTTAATTTGTATATTAATTTGTATAAATATTCTGGTTTCCCTTTTCTCACAAAATGTACTGATAGTTCTGAATTTCCTTGTCCATCTTTGACCGATGTTAGCGCATCTATTCGCCAAGTTTTTTGCAGAATTTTCAGTAACTTTTCTATTTTGATTGCACCAGCTACTAATAGAGGAGGAAAGTCATAACAAAGACAAATTATCCTTTTATTTCGCATATCAATATATTAATTTGCCAGTTTTTTTAGCCATGAGTAAGCCTTTGTCCCAATACTATATTTTAGCAGTAATTTCCAAAAAAGAGGCCAGCGTACTATGATTGGACGAGATGCTAAAGATGAAAGTACCTGCATTGGTGTCAGAGAGTTAAAATTGTCCAGTAGAGAATGAATCACTGCATAATCTTTTAATTCATTTAAAAACAGATATCGCTGCAATAAAGGTAATTTTTTAGATTCCCATGTAGTTACCTGATAAAATTCTGATATTCCTCCTGGGTAATCAGACATTGTTTTATTTAGACCATGTTTTTTACAATTTGTCCAAGCTTGGTTTACATAAATTGACTTTGGTTGTTGACTAAGAACTCTCAAGAAAAATTGATAATCCATCAATATATAGAGTTGCCAATCTAAAGGAAAACATTTATCTACTATTTCTTTGGTGACAAAGACTGATGGTTGTGTGTAGTTACAATTTGATATCCAGAACTTGAGATAACGTTCAAATGTGGTGGGATAGCTGTAATATATATCATTTTTTCCATTTTCTTGTGTATAGGTGTCTTGGCAACCTCCGGCAATTAATTGATAACCTTGTAAGTAATAATTAACTACTTTTTGCAAAATTGTTGCTTCAATATATGAATCATCAGCGTTTAACCAAACAAACAGATCTCCTGTACAATGCTGATAGGCTTTATTAATAGCATCAGTCTGTCCTCGATCTTTTTCACTTACCCAATAGGCGAAATATTCCTCATATTTTTTAATGATTTCGACTGTATTATCATTTGAGCCACCATCAATAATAATAAATTCTAAATTTGGATAGCCTTGTAACAGGACTGAGCGAATGGTTTCTTCTATAAATTGTCCATAATTATAGCTAGGAGTCACAATACTAATTCGCGGCCATTCTGAACCATCAGGCATTCTTTCTGGTAATGGTTGATTTTCTTCTGTCCAAGGCCAGCCTATTTTATCTGATGGTGGAGTAGGTAGGTCTTTTAATGTTAAGGCTTTATTTATTGCTGGCATAATTGTGTTAACAAAACAAAGGACTTAGAACTTGTTGTCTATTTTTGCAAAATTTTATTATACAGTTCAATGTATCTTTGGGCTTGAATTAAGAGAGAATATTCTTGGATGGCGATCGCACGACACTGCTCACTCATATATTCCCGTAAATTTCTATCTTCCATAATTTCTCTAATCCCATTGCCAAAATCTTGGACATTTTCGACCTCAGCTAAATAACCAGTAATACCGGGACGGACTAAATCAGGAACACCACCTATTTTAACAGAAACTATTGGTGTTCCACAAGCCATACTTTCTTGTAGCACTAACGGTAAATTATCCGCTCTGGTAGGGAAAATAAACAGATCGGCAGCAGAATAAGCAATGGATTTTAGGCGATCGCTACTAACATAACCAAGATGTAAGCTTTCTATCCCAATTTCCTGAGCAATGCTTTCGCTGTCATTTCCGATCGTCAACAGCACAATTTCCGCTTTCAAACTTGCCGGGAACTTTTGCAGAGTTTGTATTATTAAATCTCCACCTTTCCGAGGATCTTTGACACTTACAGAGCCGAACATCAACACTTTTTTGTTATTTGGTATTCCTAGTAACTTTCTGCACAATTCTCGATCGAGAGGCTGATAGGCTTCTGTATCAATTCCGTAAGGAATATGATGAATTTCAAACTGCTTCAGCATACTCTGTTTTGCTTGTTCAGTCAACCATTTACTCGGAGTAACAATTGTGAGATTAGCTCGGCTATACACCCAATTTTTTAACTTCCATTCGATGTGAGTATTATCCATATTTACCGATGGATATGTATTTGGATAAGGGCATTTTCCGCAACCAATTTTCCAGCGATCGCAGTCATAACTATAAGCACAATGTCCCGTAAAACTCCACATATCATGCAGCGTATAAACGGCTGGCTTTGACTCCGTTAATGAAGGAATTGCCAAGTAATTAAAATAGTTACCATGCAGGTTATGAAAGTTTAAAATATCTGCTTCCTGATAAAAAGAATGTTTAGGAATATCAAAAGAACTTATAATATGTACATAGTGAAAACCGAGCTTCCAACTAAAGCGAAAAATTTGGTTTTCGATCCGTGGCTTTTGCGGAATTATAGATACGCGATCGCTACTAGTTTTTTGGATTCCCACTAATAAACGGGAGTTAATTCCTTGGTTAACTAAACCTTGATGGAGGCGATATCCAGCGATCGCCGCACCTCCTCCAATATCCAACTGATTAATTTGAAGTACATTCATATAACAAATTTATGTTTAATTTCATTAATCCAGCGTTTTCCCATTAAAATCAAATTCCCAAATACTCCCTTTCTAACTCTCCCAGAAAAATCGTATTTGAGCAATTCTTTATTTTGATAAAATGCTGTACTCAAATTATTTTGATGGATATTATTTCTAATAATATCCATCAAAAATATAATAATTGCTTTTTTAACTTGTGGCAATACTGTATTAGCTTTAGACTCTGGAAAATACGAGTTTAAAACCTCCAGCAACTTGTATCCTTCCGTAATAGGTATTTCAGACTTCAGTAAAGCAGATGTTCCCGATATTGATGTTTGAGAACGATAGCAGGCAAGTGGCTGAGGTTCATACCAAAGCGGATAGTTGAGAGCAATTCTTATCCACATTTCCATATCAAACATATACTTAAAATTTGGATAAAAACCACCTAATTTTTCATAAGTATTTCGCTTGACTACAATCGCTGGACATTGAATCGCACCCGGAATTATCAACCGTTCCAAACTATTAGTAAAAATCCCCGATGTTCGCATTTCTAGCAGTGATAAATATTGCCAATGACCATCCTCATCCATGTAGATGTGTCGGCAAAAAGCCGCACCTAAACTTGGCTCGTCTTCTATACCTGATTGCAGACGGTTATAAAAACCAGGTAAAACTAGATCGTCATCGTGTAAAATATGAACCCAATGACCGCGAGCGCGATTTATGCAAGTATTCCAGTTACCTATCTGACCAGTATTATACGATTGTCTATAAAAAGAAACTCTACCCTTACCAATCTCTTCAACAATTTTTTCTGTATCTACATCTGGCGAACAATTATCTATCACTTCTATTTGCATTTCTTCCGGGCTAGGTGCTTGTTTTAGTACGCTGATTATAGTTTCTTCTAGTAACTTTGTCCGGTTATAAGTAGGAATCATCACCGACCAAAAAGGTCTATTTACTCCTTCAGGAACAGGGTCAATTTTGGGAAACTCAATATATTCTGGTAATCCAACTTTTTCCGCCAGTTTATTCCAGTCCATAATTTTTCGCCTCATCTAAACCATTACCGTACAACCTAAATTATGACCTTCATAATCTTACTTGAGTTGCTTTCTTGGCGGCTTGCCAACCACTTAAAATACTATCGTCAGTCCAATAGTATGCCCATTCTCCATAGCGACCGCAACAGATAATTCCTTGCTCTGTTAAATAGTTTTGTACGATCGCTAAGTTAGCTGCCCGATTTAAGTCGAATAAAACATTTGCATAGGGAATTCGTTGTTCTTGAGCAACGAGAATGCGATCGCTTTTACTTAGCAAACCAATTTTATTCATGTCCTCGATCGTGCGATTCAACACATCATTGCATGATAGCGGAGAATATTTTGAATGATAAACTTCAAGCTGAATACTACCGCAACCAGAAGGCACATTATTCGGTGATAAACGATGAGGAAAATTAACCCGAGAAAAAATAACATCTTCATCATAAACATACATCCAGTGAGCATCAGGAAATTCTTCATCCCGTTCTATTCCCACATTTACTACAACCAAAGAAGTACAAATCAAATTTTGTGCTGCGGTTGCTACTTGTGCAGGTACATCCTTAATTCTACAAATTAATTCTGGCAAAGGTAAGGAAGAGATTAGCACCTCAAAATCAGCTTTTTTCCCATTAGCAAACTCCAACTCTCGGCGCAGCAAATCTATGCTGACTAATTCACAATTTAAATTAACTGATTGCCCATTTGCCACAGCATTTACATAAGCTCCAAAGCCACCATTTAAAGGGTAACGAAACCGAGTTAAATAGTGATATTTTTCATCATGAAAAGCCAGCGCACCTCGAACAACTTCTTCTAACTTCGGCGGGTACATTCTTTGCCCTACCCAATCAGTAGACATATTCCTAGCTTCGGTTGTCCAATATTTGCGTGTATAGCGAAAAGTAAATTCCTCGCTAAAGGTTTTTCCTAATCCTTGATAACACCAATCTGCATAAGTTTTAATCGAATTTTCTGTTTCGTATTGAGCTTTAACAAAATCAACAATACAACGCTCTACTATATCTATGGGTAAACCATATAAATTGCATTGAGCCGGATGTCGCACCCAATAACCTTGCCAGTAGTTAGTCACACTAGCATCTTGTTCGATAAACTTATCATTAACTGCTTTAGCAAATAAATCCTTAATTTCACTATTTTTAGTAAAGGATATATGTGGTCCTTCATCAAACACAAACCCATTTAATTCATGGCTATGAGCATGACCCCCTACACAATTGTTTTTTTCATATAAATCAACTTGACAACCCAATTGACGAGCGCGTTGTCCTGCGGCTAACCCAGCTAAACCAGCACCTAAAACAACAATTTGTGGCATTAATTCACCTCTAATAAAAGGCGATTTTTTATGTAATCTTCTAGGGAATCTTCCCAAGAACGCATTTGTAGTAAATTTCTCATTTTTAAATAAAAATTATCCAATGCTTCCCAAGCTGGTACTGGTGCAGGACGGACAAAAGCATCAGAACCAACAGGATAAACTTCAGTTTTTAAATCCAACAATTGCACAATTTTATTGACATATTCATAACGAGAAGCAAATCCTACATTAGCAATATGGTACAAACCAAAAGCTTCTGATTGAATCAAATCAACCAATTGTTTCGCTAAATCAGCAGTGTAAGTAGGAGAACCAAATTTATCTTTTGCACTCACTATTTTAGGTTTAGCAATTGCTTCCTTTCGTCTAGCTTCGACAAAATTTCGTCTGTGGGACGCTTTACCACCAAATAACCAACCAGGACGAACAATAAAATAATCTTGGCATAATTGAGAAACAATTTGTTCGCCTAAATATTTGCTCTGATGATAATGGGTGCGAGGCGCTGGTTGATCTATTTCTGTGTAGGGTTCTCCTTTGGTTCCATCAAACACTCCACAGCTACTAATATAAACTAATATTGCATTTGCTTTTTTACAACCAAGAGCAACATTCCAAGTACCAATTGTGTTTACAGAATGAGCTAATGCCTGGTTCTTTTGACATTCATCAACGTTAGTGATTGCTGCTGTATGAATAACACAATGCGGTTTTTCAGAAGTGATTATTTGTTTAACTTTGTCGAGTTCACAAATATCTAATTGATTTCGGGAAAATCCGATCGCCTCAATCCCACTATTTTGAAATACATCGCATAAATCGCTTCCCAGCATACCTTCTGCGCCTGTAACAATTACTTTCATTAATTCTCCTTTATCTATGCTTTAGTTCCCAATCGTAAGGGATAGAATCGTCAAACGGATCGAGTCGCACAATTTCATCTGGATAATGGGGAATTGTAGAGCAGTTTGCCACAATTGCTGGTGTGACTCCAATTCCTTTAAAACCGTTCCAAATTCCGGGAGGAATGCGGACTAAACAATAGTTTGATTCTCCAATAAAAAGTTCTTGCAATTCTCCTTTTGTGGGTGAGTTGGCGCGATCGTCGTACAATACTAACTTAATCATGCCTGACACTACAGCATAATTTAGAGTCATTTCTTTATGCAAGTGCCATCCCTTAATTACATTAGGGTAAACCACAGAAAAATAGATTTCGCCAAATTGCTCGAAATGTGGAGCATCGCAACGCATCATGTGCATCACTTTACCCCGTTCGTCGGGAATTTGTCGCAGAGAATGAACTAAAACGCCGTCTATCATGTTCAGTATTAACCAATAATAAAAACAAGTTTGAGTTTAATTTTGTGTGAGAAATTCTTTATACCATGCGATCGCCTCCCCCAATCCTGTTTCTAAACTAAATTTCGGTTTCCACAACAACAAGTTCCTTGCTTTTTCTGCCGCCAGATATTGAGAATGAATCTCCGCACGCACCTGATTACGAATATCTAATTCCACATCTAAACAACCCATTAACTTTTGAATACTTTTGACTAATTCTAGTACAGTTAGGGGTGATTCCATACTAAAATTAAATGCTTCACCCTGCACGTTAACATCATCTAAGCATTCTGCCAAACACATATATGCTTGCACCACATCCTTAACATAAATATAATCCCTTACATAAGTTCCATCACTGCGAATAATTGGGCGATTACCTGTCAAAAAAGCTCGAATTGTTCCCGGTACAATTCGGCTCCAATTTAAATCTCCACCCCCATAAATATTGCCACAACGAGTGATCGCCACTGGCAATTTATAAGTATGATAATAGCTCTGAGCAATTAAATCCGTACAAGATTTCGATACATCATAAGGGTGTTTTCCTAAAGGAGGCATATCTTCTGTATAGGGCAGAATTTCGCTATCTCCGTAAGCTTTATCACTAGAAGCAACCACTACTCGCTTCACCAAATCAGGATGTAATCTACAAGCTTCTAATAAATTATAAGTTCCCCGAATATTCACTTCAAAAGTATGGAAAGGATCGCGATATGCTGCTCCCACAATAGTTTGTGCGCCTAAATGAAAAACAGTTTCTATTTCCTGCTCGTTGATGGCTCTTTTGAGAGTAGAAAAATCCTCCAAGCTTCCATTAACTACAGAAATCTTATTAATATCTCCACTGCGATAAAGCTCTGATTGGGGATCGGCATCACGAATTAAAGCTATTACATTTGCACCTTTTTCTAACAGTTCTTTTACCAACCAAGAACCGACAATTCCCGTTGCACCAGTCACAAAAACTCGACGACCATCCCAAAATTCAGAACTCATAATTACCACACTTTCCAAGGTGCATTTTTGGTTTGCCACAAAGTTTCTAATAACTTAACATCTCGCAGCGTATCCATACACTGCCAAAAATCATTATGACGATAAGCTACTAACTGTCCATCTTCGGCTAATTTTTCTAAAGGTTCTCTTTCAAAAAAAGTTTCATCACCTGCAATATAGTCTAGCACTTCTGGTTCAAGGACAAAAAATCCTCCATTAATCCAACCCTCTCCAATTTGCGGCTTTTCCAGAAATCTGATCACATTATCTCCATCAAAAATGATTCCTCCAAATCGAGCAGGCGGACGTACTGCGGTCACAGTTGCTAGCTTACCATGTTGACGGTGAAACTCTATTAATTGCGGAATATCAATGTTAGCAACTCCATCTCCGTAGGTCATCATAAATGTTTCTTTACCAATCCAGGAAGTTAGTCTTTTTAGGCGACCTCCTGTTTCTGTATTAGCACCTGTATCTATCAAGTTAATCACCCAATCTTCCGGGGATTCATCATAAACTTCTATGCTGCCTTTGGCTAAGTTAATTGTAAAATTGTTTCGTAAGTAATAATAGTTTAAAAAGTAATTTTTAACTACTTCACCTTTATATCCTAGAGCAACAAAAAATTCTTTATGTGCAAAATTAGCATATATATTCATAATATGCCATAAAAGAGGTTTTCCGCCTATTTCCACCATCGGTTTTGGTTTAATACTTGTTTCTTCCGATAAGCGCGTTCCCAGTCCACCAGCCAAAATTACTACTTTCATGTTCCTATATTTATATTGTTAATTTATAGGGTTTAATTATCAAAAAAACACTCAGTAAAGGGCGATTCCTTCGATTTAATAATATAGAGGATTTTCACCATTTTCGATCCAATTCAAAATCTGATTTACTCTTTTTTCTACAGTGTGGAAATGCCTAAGTTTACGACGGGCATTTTCTACAAGATATTTGCCAAAATCTGGTTCCTTGATCAGGCGTTGTATATGATCCCCTAGCTCTGAAGGATCTTTTGGCGAGTAAAGAAGAATCTCTTTGCCATCCTCAAATAAAGATTTAGTTTCCAGGCGATCGGGAACTTCCCAGCTAATCACAGGCCGTCCTGCTGCCATACCCTCAAATACCCTTCCTGAGTAAGCTTTGAAATAAGTTGGCAACTGGACTACCGCGCAACCTATCTGCATTTGCTTTAGCCATAAAGCAAAACATTGTCTACGGATATGTCTTAGCAAGTAGAGATATACAGGAAGAATACTTGTCTCACCAGGCAACTTAGTCTTCAAAAAAATACCGACTGCACGATGCAGTTTGTTAAAAACCGCAGGATATAAAGTGCCATCTTCAGATGATGATTGACGAATCAACAACCCTTGCAATTCTGGATGTTCTAACCAATTTAGTCGCTCCTGATAAGCAAGAGAACCACAAAAAACCCCATAATTTTCCGGTGATATAGCAACTTCATCTGTGATAAATCGCTCTGGAATCGCTTGTGTCCACCAAATTACAGGCACAATTCCCTTCATTTTTATCTCTTCTACATCTTTCTCATCGCTGACAGCCAAATGAGTAATATAATTCAGCCAATTAGTGATACTGTCGCGTTTTTCTATTATTTGATATCCATACTCGTCAGAATTGTGCCAAATAGATTCTGATACCAAGCCAAGGCGGACTGGTGCTACGCTGGAAAGCCATTCCATCCATGCTTCATCAGGAGGAGAATGAAAAAGTTCCACCCAAACTTGATCGAACTTTTTTCCCGCACAAATTTCTTTTGCTCGGTTTAACCAAGGAGTAGTGATAGTAAAAAACTCTACTCCATTGGCATAAAATCCTTCCTCAAGACCAAGATAACTAGCATAAGATTGATGTCGCGCCACCCCCCAATAAGTGTATTCCAAAGCAATCAGTAGGACTCTTAACTTAGACTTTTTCTGCAAGTAAGCATTTGATGAATTTTTTGACACTTTATGTTAGTCCAGTTTGTTTTAATCAATTCTTTGGTCATCTTATTTATAGTTAGTGATTAATAGGAAAAAGATTAATCACTAACTATTACAGCAGACAAACTAGGCGTAAGCTCTTTCTAGTTTGTGAGATGTAGTTTGGCGGATATGTTCTGCCGTTTCCACGCCAAACTTTTGGGTAATCATTTCCAAATATTTGGGGCTGTTGAAATATATTTGAAAAGCCCGATCGCGAAAGCGCAATACCTCAGATGCAGATAAATACTTAGTTGGTAAAGGTAAAGTATCCACCGAATGCTGAGAATAACCAGACCAAGTTTTTGGTAATGACCAACCTTCTTTTATTGCCATATCATAAAGTTGGGAACCCGGATAAGCCATCGCTGAATAAAAATTGGCAAACTCGCAATTAAGTTCCAGGGCTAAATCCAGAGTTGCCTGCATAGTTTCTAGGTCATCTTCTGGCAAACCAAATATATAGTTACCAATTATATTTATCCCAGCTGCCCTGACTTTATCCAAAGTCTTGTAGACATCATTTTGGTCGATGCCTTTTTGTACGTCATTCCGAACTCGATCGCTCGCTGCTTCAATCCCAAAAGCTAACCAATTAACTCCTGCTCGTTTTAGCTTGTCCAGCATATCCTCTCGGACTGTATCCACACGAGCATAAGCCCAAATATTCAGCTTATAACCCCGCTCAATAATTAAATCGCAAATCCCTAAAACGTGCTTAGGATTCAAGACAAACATTTCATCCGCAATCTTGATATTTCGCACGCCATACTTATTCACTAGCGTGTCAATTTCCTTAATTACTGCTTGCGGACTCCATAACCGATAGCTATTAGTAAATGATTTATATCCTAACTCGCTTTCTCCACTCTTAAAAGGTGCTTGAATACAACAAAAACTGCAATGGAATGGACAGCCAAGGGAAGTGTAAATTGAGGCATAAGGTTGGCGCTGCAAATCACCAAAACAGTGCCAATTATGCGCCCGATATTTGTGCATCGGTAACAAATCCCAAGCAATTCCTGGCATTTCTTCTGCTACATTCATTAACAATGGAGCCGCAGGATTTGTTTTGGCTTCTTTCCCGTCTAAGTACCATAAACCACGCACTTTGCTAAAGTCTGGCTGGTCTGATTTTAAAGCTTGAATTAGTTCTAGCATGGTGTACAAACCTTCACCACCAGCGATAAAGTCAGCATCTTCTTCCCGTAAACTTCGTTCTGGTAAAGAAGCTACATGACCCCCTACTAAAATTACTTTCTGTTCGGGATAATCTTGTTTAATTGCTGTACAAACAGCACTTGCTCCTGCCATTACCTGAGTAGAAGCAGAAGGCTGTTGACCGTAAACAACTACTGCGGTTAATACTGGATTCAATTCAGCAACTCGTTCCGCAGTTTGGCTAGGTGTTAATTCATCGGCTGTGGCATCAATAATTGCTACAGAAAACCCTTTGTTACGCACAAAAGTAGCCATTAAACCTGCCCAAACTGGCGGTTCGATCGCAGAAACCGTAGAACCAAGAGATTGATAAATCTGGGTACGATTTCCCGGATTAATAAGTACTAAGTCCAACTCTTTTTTGTTAGCCATCGTTGTTTCCTAATTTGACAAGTTACAACGTTAAATTGGTCAATCATTATAATGATTGAAAAACTTTCCTAAGAATTGCTCGGTAGTTCGTTGAGAATCTGACAGAGCTTTAAAATTTTATCCTGGGGTAAATCGGGATAATTCCCAATATAAAAACCATAAAAGTGTACGTGGTCTACTTGGGGATAATTTTTCCATTCATTTTCCCCAACTAACTTTCGCAAATATGGTTGTCGTAGCTGATTTCCACCGCCAGCAGTTCCGCGGCGAAATTCAACTCCACATTCGCGCATAGTTTTCATCACAGTTTCACAAAGTACCGGATTAGGTTCTTTGAGAATCAGAGTAAAAGCGTAGTTACAACTGCCTTCAGTGGCAAAATCAGTCCGATATTTTTCTGGGTCTAGATTTTCCAGAAATAAATGCAGATTTTCAGTTCTAATTTTGTTGTTTTCATCCAACCGCTTTAATTGCGATCGCCCCATAATCGCGTTAATTTCCGTACTCCGCACGTTGTATGACGGAAAAGCAAAAATAAAATCTGGATTGAGGTCTGGATATTTTTCCCAATATGATTTTTTCAACTCATCGGAAGTAGATTCCCTCACCATGCCATGAGAGCGAAACATCCGCAGAGTTTGATACAAATCCGGGTCATTAGTTGAAACCATTCCTCCTTCGATCGTACTCAAATGATGAGCATAATAAAAAGAGAAATTAGACATCAACCCAAATGCCCCAAGTTTGCGTTCGTTGAAAGTCGCTCCGTAAGATTCACAGACATCCTCAATCAAAGGAATTTGACGCGATTCTAACTCATCCAATAAACGCTGATTCAACCCGTTGTAACCCAAAACATGAGTTAAAAAAACCGCTTTAGTTTCAGGAGTAATTTTCTCAATTACTTGGTCAATATCCATTCCCAATGTCCGGGGATTGATATCGACAAATACGGGTTTAAAACCGCATTGAATTACCGAAGCAATATCAGAAACCCAAGTTAAAGTTGGAACGATAATTTCCCCCAAACCATAAGTTTCTCTAAGGGTAGACATCGTAATTAAATTAGCTGAAGAGCCAGAATTAATAAAAACACTGTATTTAACCCCTAGCCAATTTGACCACTCTTGCTCAAATGCTTTAACTTGTTTTGATTGAGTTAATATCGGATCGTCTTGTTGCAAAAACTCAATCACCGAGTCTAAATCAGCCCTGGAAATATTATTTTGCATCAAGGGCCAATCTAGATTTTTTCTTGACACGATCGCTTGTTGATTCATTAAAAAGGCCCTTTAAATTCAATATCTTTTAAATCTTGCCGTTCCTCTGGTAGCCAGTTTTTTGTCGCCCCAGCTACCAAATCGTAAGCAGCAGCGGCAATAGTTTGCCCATTGGGATAGTAATCTGCTTCTAAATTGGGGGTAGTAGGACAAGTAACCGGGGCAAAACCCAAACGTCGCACCTGAATATCCCGCTTTCCTTGCAAACGTTCTGTGACTTGGGCAACAATTTCCGCACTCGCACCGCAGGTAGTCCAGCCATTATCCACCACGCACAAACGCCCGGTTTTTTCTACTGATGCGGCGATCGTATCAATATCTAGCGGACTTAACCAAATCGGATCGATCACCTCAGCACTTACGCCAACAGATTCCAAATAACGTTGTGCCCGCAGACATTCAATCTGCATAAAAGAAATACCGACCAAAGTGATATCTTCACCCCGGGCTGTAATCCTTGCTTGTCCCGGATTCACCGTATAAGCCTCCTCTGGGACTAAGCCTTTTTGGAAGTGTAAAATGCGGTGTTCTACATACATTACCGGATTATCGTCGCGGATCGCAGCAATCAGACAACCTTTAGCATCGTAGGGCGTAGTTGGTGCAACTACTTTTAAACCAGGAACGTGCATGAAAAAAGAATACAATCCTTGAGAGTGCTGCGCCCCTTGTCCCCAGCTTTTCCCAATCATCGAACGAACTACGATCGGGACAGATACCTGTCCACCATACATATAGTGGCTTTTGGCGGCTACGTTAATTAACTGGTTCATTGCCAGCATTAAGAAATCCATGCGGATATGAACGTGGATCGGTCGCATTCCTGCTAGTGCCATTCCGATCGCCGCACCTGTCATAGCATCTTCCGACAGCGGCGTACCAAATACCCTTTCCGATCCATATTTTTCCAGTAAACCGCGAGTCGTTCCCTGAATAGCTTTCGGGTCGTCAACATCCAGACCAAATACAATTACTGAAGCATCCCGTTCCATTTCCTGGTCGGTTGCCTCACGCACGGCCTCTACATAAGATAGAGTGCGATCCATATTTTAGTTTTCCTTAAAGACATCGGTAAATAATTCGCTAGATTCGGGAAAAGGACTAGCTTCAGCAAAGTTAAAAGCTTCCTGAATTTCCGATTCTACTTCTGTTTCGATCGCTTGACGCTTTTCTACTGCCACTAGCGCCGCCAAGCGTTTCACTTGGTCATTATCGAGCCAAGGTTGCGCCTCTTCCTGAGTGCGATAACCTAAATGAAAATCCTCATTTGGACCAACGTGCTCTTTCCAGCGGTAAGTTAAGCACTCAAAGAAAAATGGCCCAGGCTCTCCGGCACGTAGGGCTGCTACTGCGGCACTGACTTTTTCGTAGAGTTGCAAAACATTATCTTCGATTGTTTCAGCGGGGATGCCGTAGCTGCTGGCGCGATCGCAAACATTAGTCAAAAACTGTCTTTGTCTTTGGTGAGTATGAATCGCGTAAGAGTTATTTTCACAGATAAAAACGATCGGCAACTTTTTCAGCGCCGCAAAGTTCATACTTTCGTGAAAAACCCCCTCATCTACTGCACCATCACCAAAAAAACTCACCACGATCGAATCTTTTTGCTGGTACTTTAAAGCATAAGCATATCCGATCGCATTGGCGATCGTCGTTCCTACCACTGCTGACGCTCCCATCACATTAGCAGCAGTATCAATCAGGTGCATCGAGCCACCTTTACCTTTAGCGCACCCAGTAGCCTTACCGTACAACTCAGCAATCATCTGCTTCAAGTCACCGCCTTTCGCCAAGTAAACGGCGTGACCTCTATAAGTACCAAAAACAACATCATCAGAACGTAGCGCCTCACATACTCCCACCGACACCGCTTCTTGTCCGATGGAAAGATGCACTGGACTCTTGATTTTATCCGTCGGGTAAATCTTGGCGATTTCTTCTTCCACCCGCCGAATTCGGTATAAAGATCTATAGAACTGTTCGTACATCGTAATTTGGGATTTTAAACTTTAGACTTTAGACTGAGAACTAGCAATTGCCAATTCTACCGCACTGTTTGTCTCCCCTGATTCAGCAAGGGAAAGAAACCATTCATAAGTTGCTCTCAAAGCTGACACAAAAGGAGTTTGCAGCCCCCAACCCAACTCTGTAATCTCGCTCGCATCTAGAGCCTTAAGAGGCATACCATCTGGTTTGCTGCTATCAAAACGCAATTTTCCTTGATAGCCAACTACTTGTTTGATTAACTCTGCCAGTTCCTTAATCGAAACATCTTCGCCACCTGCAATATTAATCGGCGTAGTTGGATCGTGATATTTTGCCATGATGAAAATGCAACCATCTGCCACATCATCCGCAAAGATAAATTCCCTCCTGGGAGAACCTGTTCCCCAAATTTCTACTGTCTCTGCTTGCTGAATTTTCGCTTGGTGCATTTTCAGAATTAGTGCGGGAATCACATGAGAATCTTCCAAACTAAAATCATCACCAATACCAAAAGAATTAGCTGGTATCCCGCTAATAAAATTTACTCCGTATTGCTGATGATATGCTTGGCACAATTTAATTCCGGCAATCTTGGCTAAAGCATAAGCTTCGTTAGTAGGTTCCAGTGTGCCAGTTAGCAAGAATTCAGGACGCATCGGTTGAGGGCAAAGTTTTGGATAGCTACAAGAACTCGCTAGGTAAAGTAGCTTCTTCACTTCATAGCGATAGCTATTGTTAATAATGTGAGTTTCTACCAACAAATTATCCAGCATCAATTCGGCTGGGTATTTTTGGTTAGCTTGAATCCCACCCGATTTACCTGCTGCTAAAAATACATATTCAGGAGCATTCTCAGCAAAAAACTTTTCTACAGCCAAGGCATTCGTAAGCTCTGGTTCTTCTGGTGGAATTCCCACAATATTGGTATATCCCTGCTTTTTTAGTTGCCGCAAAATCGCCGATCCGATTAGGGTACTGCCTCCAGCAACATAGATTTTGGCATTTTTTTCCAATTTACTCCTCCTGATTAAATCTTCTTTTTAGGACTGAACTAAGGTCAGTTCTTTAAATGCTTCAACTGACTGTTGAGCACGCAGTTCTTCTAAAGCGGAGTAGTCTTCTTGGGGTTCGTAGAAGATAATTTGACTGCCGGAAAATTCAAATTTGAATGGGACGTGAATTAATTTATTCAGGTTTTCTCTCACTTTTAATTGCTTTTCAGGAGGAACAAAAAGCAACAAAAAGCCGCCCCCACCAGCGCCTGTGAGCTTACCTCCAATCGCGCCTGCCGATCTAGCCTGTTCGTAAAGCTCGTCCACGCTAGAATTAGAAACTGTTTTACTCAAGGAGCGTTTAGCTTGCCAAGCTTCGTGTAGCAATTCGCCAAAACCTTTGAGGTCTTGTCCACTATTCAAAATGCTGATACTCTCTTCTACCAAGTCTTTCATAATCCGTAACTGCCGTCTTTTGGCTTCAATGTCATTTACATAAGAGCCAGCTACATCTGATGCAGTACGTTTGATGCCTGTGTAGAACAGCATTAAATTGGAGTTTAGTTCCTGAATGCGTTCTTGATTGAGGGTAATTGGTCTGACAGAAATTTCCCCGTTTGGTAAAAATGTAACGTGGTTCAAACCACCATAAGCAGCTAAAACTTGATCTTGGGAACCAACTGTTTCTTTTAAAGATTCTTGTTCGATATAAATACTTTCTTGAGCTAGCTGTTGTTTGCTGGGCATTTTACCTAGTAGAGCGTATAATGCGTGCAGCAATCCAACGGTAAAAGCGGAACTCGATCCCATACCGCTGCGGGCGGGTAAATCTCCGTCGTGGTGAATTTCTATTCCTCGATCGATCTTCAGATAGCGTAAAGTTTCTCTAACTGCTGGATGGGAAATTTCGTCAATGGTTTGGCAATTCTCGATTTGGGAGTAAACTATTCGCAGTCGATGCTCGAAAAATGGTGGTAAATACCGACAAGTTAGATAGCAGTATTTGTCGATCGTTGTAGCTAGCACAGCACCTCCATGTGCGCGATACCATGCTGGATAGTCTGTTCCTCCGCCAAAAAATGACACTCTAAATGGAGTTCTGCTGATAATCATAGTTAGTTTTTAAAGGGTAATCGATCCTAAAGACAGGTAAATTTTAGGGGATTTTTGCCAAGTTAGCGGATGATACCACTTTCTTTGGCGATAAAGTCTTGCAAGGGTTGCCTAGCAGGTGGTACTACTTCTAAAGGTAAAGCTACAGGATCGAAAAATTGTAAGGCTTCACTTTCACTGCTACAAGAAATTTCGCCTCCCAAAATTTTGGCTTTCACCAAAATATCTACTAGGTGAACTACATCTCCGTTATCTAAAAAGGTGACGATTCGGTTTTCTGGCTGGGAATAAACTCCTAGTAGCTGGGTAATTTCTACGTTTAATCCAGTTTCTTCTTTGACTTCTCTAATCGCTGCTTGGTCGATCGATTCTCCTGGCTCAATTCTGCCTCCCGGTAGCCCCCACCAGCCACAATCACTCCTTTTTTCTAGTAAGATATAGCCGCGTGGGTCTTGGATGATGACACCAACGCCAACTCTAATGCGAGTATTTGCATCAGCAGTTTTTTTGGCGTACATCTTTTCTACGATAAGATTCATTAATAGAGTTTTCCTCCGTCACCAAATAGTTGATACTCAACTAAGCCGCACAGGATATGTTCGATCGCAATATGGCTTTCTTGAATATACTGAGTATCTGGACTGGGTACTACAATGGCAACATCAACTATTCCTGAAAGTAGTCCGCCATTGTTGCCAGTAATTGCGATCGTCTTCATATTTAAGGCTTTCGCTGTTTTAATGGCGCGGATAATATTCGGGGAATTGCCGCTAGTACTGATACCAATTAACACATCTCCGGGTTGACCGAGTGCTTGGATCTGTCGCTCAAATACTCCCTCAAAACCGCAGTCGTTGGCAAAAGCAGTTAAGTAGGAAGTATCGGTGGTAAGAGCGATCGCTGGGAGTCCAGGGCGATCGAAATCTTTGGTTAATCTAGAAACCAGTTCTGATGCCATGTGCTGACAATCAGCGGCGCTACCTCCATTCCCGCATAACAGCAGTTTGTTACCTAACTGGAATGTATCTGCAATTAAACAGGCTGCTTCTACTATCGAATTTAAGCATTTTTCTACAACCAGTTGTTTAACTGCGGCGCTTTGGCGTAAGTGGTTTTCTGCCTTCTGACAAAGATGCTCAACCTTTAGCTGCATCTGTAATAATCCTCTGTGATTGAAAAATAAGAAACTCGATTTTGTTTGCGGCTTCCTCTAAATCATCGACTATGTAATCTGGAGTAACTGTACCTTCAGCTGCGATCGCCGCACCATAACCTGTCTTGACCAAAAAAGTTGTTGCTCCCACTTTTTGACCCAACTGAATATCGCATGGTTTATCACCAATGACAAAGCTACGTTGCGGGTCAAATCCTAATTCTTTGGCTGCTAGCTGTACCATACCTGTAAGAGGTTTTCGACACTGACAATTATCCTCTGGTCTATGGGGACAATAATAAATCTGGTCTAAATCTACACCTTCTACTGCTAGCAGTTGGCACATTCTTTGATGAATTTCTGTTAAGCGTGCCAGAGAAAAGTAGCCTCGACCAATGCCAGACTGATTGGTAATCGCCGCTAAGCCTAGCCCCATTTTTTGCATTTTCCGCAAACCTCTAGCAGCACCAGGAATTAACTCTACCTGGGCTGGATCGGATAGATAATGGCGCTCTACAATAATCGTGCCGTCCCGGTCTAGCAATACAAAAGGTTTTGATTTCATTCTGATTTGTGAGCAGCAAAGAAATTTTCTGCTTGAGCGTAACTTTCAGGTGTTCCAATGTCAATAAAACGTCCGCTGGCTTGGTAGCCGTAGATACCCGACTCAATCCAAGTCGGAAACATTTCTTTCTCTAGGGATACAAACCTGTTTTCGGGAATTTCTTGGACTTTTTGCCTTTTTATAAGATAAATTCCGGCGTTAATCCAGCCAGATCCACTGCTATTTGCTTTTTCTGCAAAACTGATCAACTTACCATTCGTATCCAGTTTTACTTGCCCATAGCGACTGGTGTCGGATACTTGAGTTAAAAGTAAGCTAACTTCAGCTTTTTGCTGGCAATAGTCGGAAAAAAAATCGCTCAAGGAAGCATCACAAAAAGAGTCCCCATTCATTACCAGTATCGAATCGGATTTAACCAGCGGCAGTGCTAAACGTAATGCTCCACCAGTTCCTAAAGGTGAAGTTTCTTGTGAGTAAAAAAGGTTAAGGCTTTTATAGCTGTTACCAAAGATAGTCTCGATCTGTTCTCCCAAGTATCCGATACACAAAACTACATTTTTGATTTCGGTGGCAGCTAACTTTTCCAATAGGTAAGTTAAGAAGGGACGATCGCCAATTTTGGCTAAGGTTTTTGGGCGATCGACAACTACCGATCGCAAACGAGTTCCTAGCCCTCCGGCTAGGATCGTTGCTGTCACTCCTGCTAAATCTTTGGATGTTAACACATTAAGATTAACCATCAAAATTGACTTGCATCAGTTGCGTTACTAACTAAACATTTTTGAATATAGACCGTCCCATCATTCGATACCCTTTGAGTAATTCTTTAATGCCATCATCAAGCGATCGCTTAGCCTCAAATCCTGCTTCCCGCAAGCGTTGATTCGACACAATGTAATTACGCTTATCTGGATCGCTGCCTATAGGAGCAAAATGAATGTAATAATTAGGCACATACTCTTTTACTTTCAATGCCAATTCTTCCTTAGACAAATTAGCCGCATCTAACCCAGCATTGTAAGCTTTTCCTACCATCTTTTCCGAATTCTCAATGCAGTAGATCATGCAATCTGCCACATCTCGAATATGGATATAATTTCGTTTGAAATCCTTTTCAAACAACACCAGATATCCATCTGTAACTGCTGCATAAACGAAGTGATTCACCAACAAATCTAGCCGCATCCGCGGAGACATCCCAAAAACTGTCGCTAACCTTAAAGTTATACTGTTGGCAGTATCTAAAACTTCTATTTCCGCCTGTACTTTAGTTTGCCCATACAAAGAAATCGGTTCCAAGGGAGTATCTTCAGTACAATAAGTGTCACCTGTTTTTGTACCATAACCGCTATTAGTTGTAGGGTAAATCACTAATTGTTGCGGACTCCGTAAATTGTTAATTAATTGAATTGCTTCTAGGTTAACTGATTTTGCTAACCAAGGATCGCGTTCACAAGCAGGGGCACCAACAATTGCTGCCAGCGGGATAATCGCATCAGCTTTTTCGATTAAACTTTGCATTAATTCTTTATTCCGTGCATCGCCACGCACAAAATCAAAAGCTGGATTAGCACAAAGATGAAATAAAGAATTTTGTCCGTACATTAGGTTATCGATCGCTGTTACCTGATATCCCGCCAACAGTAAATGTTCGCACAATATCGAACCTAAATAACCTGCCGCACCAGTAACCAGAACTTTTGAACTCATCGTTTAGCCTTTTAATATTATTGACAGTCTAATTAAACAGTATCTTAATCACTTAGAGCAAGCACATTCTTAATCTTTGCCTAATACGCGATCGAATACACTTTTCCAAAACTTATCTGCTGTATATTTTTCCATTGCTGTCTTATACCCTCTAGCAGCTATTTCTTCCCTCTCTGAGTGGTTTTCTAAATAATATTTGGCTTTTTCTACCAAATCAGCAGTATCTCTAAATGGTACATAATCAACCATAGGTTCCAACCATTTAGCTGTTTCCGAATTTTCTGATTCTAATAACATCGCACCAGAAAGAGTAGCTTCAAATACCCTACCTTTACATTGTACTGTTGGTCCACCTGTATTATCATAACCAACATTGCTGAAGTTCAAAGTAATTTTTGATCTTCTAATAATTTCAGCATATTCATCTACTGAAAGTCTATTTTCTCTCTGACCTCCTGCCTGAAATACTTGTATCCCTTCAGCTTTCAACGCAGCTATACCATTTCGCCTCTCGGTGTCATTCTGTCTATGAATACTGCCGACAAAACTAATATCGATATCTCGTTCTCGATCGGAATTATAAAAAATCCTCGGATCTTGTGGTGTCCACAAAGGAAGATATTTTTCTGGATTATTCGTTGCTTCTAAGTAAGCTGTAGTTGAATCTAAAACTATGTTTAGATCTACTAAAGGTAAAAGTTTTTCAGCTATATTCATATTCAAAGATTTTGATATAGATTCAAACCAAATTGCTACAATCGGTATTTTTAATTTACTTTTGATTAATCTGAGTGTTTCCCATTTGGGATTGAAAATAGAACCCTCAGGCAACCAAGTTATTACAATTAGACTTGGTTGAAATTCTAAACATTTTTCTAACAAAGCTCGATCGGCCGATCGGTTATATTTATAATAATATTCGTCAAAGTGCAACCGATCTTGAGTTGCCAAATCAGATGCTTCTAGAGAACCAAATAAATTATGTTCGCTATTTGTAATCCCTGAATTTGGATTACAGTCACACCATTTTTCGGTCACGAACAATATCCTCGGTTTAATTTTCTCTGAATTTGTACTTCTTATATTTCGAGCAATATTTCTGTCGTCTGTACTCTCTATTTTCCTAAAACTTAACTTTGATTCGCTTCTTCTATCCCATTTTTGCTCCTTGAATAACATTAATAAAATAAACTGCCACCTAATTAACCAAACTTCAAAGATTAAGTAATTAATTTCAACTACAATTTTTTTAGCAAAATCTACTGTTTTTTCTCCTAGTATTTTTTTGATTGAATTTTTGAACATAATCCGGCAATTATCTTTTACCATTTGTCAATTTTAAGATTCAAGCATGATTAGCAAAACCTCGACCTGCTTACTCACTAATCCTTTATTTTTTATGCTCTGGTCATCGCTCGATCGAACGCTTTTTTTAGACCGTCATTCCAATTAGTAAGCGAAAATTTTAGTTCCACATCTTTCCGCGCATTTTGTCCTAGTTGTTTCCGTAAATCTGGATTTTCAATTAATCTAGAAAATGCCTCAACTAAATTATTAACGACAGCAGGATCTCCCGAAAAAAGAGATTGGTGATTTTCTCTTATTATACCTTTCTGTTCATCCATCCAAGATGATTTACCATATCTTCCTTTCACAACTATGCCATTCCAACCATCCTCAACATATTCCTGAATTCCCCAACCATCAGAAACAATTACAGGAATAGCATTTGCCATCGCTTGTAAAATAGCAACAACATGAAGACGGGCTGATGGCAAAACATAAATACTCGTATCTGCCAAAATCTTTTGCATACAGCTATTTGGGATAAACTGGTCAATTACCTTTATTCTCCAGTTATCTATAATTAAATTGTTATAATATTCATTTAAATCCGATGGAATTCTACTTCTAATAATTAACCTAATATTTGAATATTTTTTACACAAAATTGAAAATGCTTCCAATAAATCAAGACCTCCTCTTAAGTAAAAGTTATCCGTCCCTTGATGCCATGAATTTGTAAATAAAATGTTTATCGTCTCATCATCTTTTTGATGACTCGGCACTATCAAATCTGGCAGTTTGACTCCCAAGGGAATATGGGTAACTTTCTTCTTTAACGCCTCATTTTTAAATAAAACTGGTATCCCATCTGCGGTAGATTTTACATGAGAAATAATTCCCCTACAATCATCTGATTCCATTAAGGCTTTTACCGTTTTATATAACGGGCAATCGTCGAAATCTTCTATGGTTCTAGTTCCTCCAACTGCCATTAAAGGCGCAAAAAGGGTAGTAGCATCTTCTATTTCTACCACCCACGGAAGTTGGTTAACTATATAAGGCCAAGTTGGTAAAAAAGCTAACTGGACATCTAAAGGAACTTGTAATTGGGTTCGCAAACCTCTGGTTTTAATAAAATTAATTATATCGTCTGGTTTAGCACCTTTGGTAAGAGCATATCCAAAAAATTTGAGAGATGAAGCTGCTAAATGAGGTAAATTACCCGATCGCAAAACACCAGAATTGACAAATTCATAACCCGATGGTGGACTGGCAAGATGACCAAACTGAGGATGAGTACCAACTGAACCAAACTTAGGTAAAGAACCAGCGTAAAATACTTTTATAGGGTTGCCGTGACTCTTCATGTCTTGTTTCATAAATTACTGTTTATGTGATGAAAATTAGTAATGGGGAATAGAAGTATCAGATCTCGTTAGTTGTTCCTGCTCTTCGGTGCGGCTATTAAAATAATTTATTTTATTCCATAACCTTATTGATTCTGTATTAATTTTTTACTTAGTCTTGATGAATTAACCTGTGAAAATTTTTGGTGCTTTCCACGTTGAATTGCCTATAACTATTCCAGAGTTATTTTGTAATGGTACTTCTCCATTTTCGCTATGATCCAAGATTTCCACATTTATTATATCTAGCCAACATATATTCTTGCTAGAAGTGTGTCCTTGATCTGCTCCTATATGCAGCTTATATAAGCCAGGTCTTAAAGAATTTTCTAGTGTGAATTCTATGCTGTACTCTCCAGGTTCAAATTTCCAAAGTTGATGAGTTCCGTTATCATCATGATGGACAGTATAGACATGAGTTCCATCTATTGTCCTAATCCCTGCTCCAAAAGCGACTTCCTCAATTTGCTCAAAAACTTCTATATCCAAAGATATGGAAATTGGTTGTTGCCAATAGACGCGAAACAGGTTAGATACACTATTAATTAGCCTAATTTTTTGCACCCTTAGTTTACTAATTCCTGTTAAATGATCCTCATCTTTAACAATTTTTTCTGCTGTATCTGCTTGATTGAAATTCAGGTATTCACGAATCACACAATCAACTAGACCTATTGCCTTTACTTGTCCTTGTTCGAGAAGCACTGCCTTAGAACACAGTGCTTTTACTGTACTCATGCTGTGACTCACCACCAGTACAGTCCTTCCTTCTTCTGCTACTTTTTCCATCTTGCCAATACATTTTTTTTGAAATTCAATATCCCCTACTGCTAATACTTCATCTACAAGAAGAATTTCTGGTTGCAAGTGGGCAGCTACGGCAAATGCTAGCCTTACATACATCCCACTTGAGTAATATTTCACTGGCGTATACAGAAATTTTTCTACCTCTGCAAAGGCTACAATTTCGTCAAATTTTCTTTTTATTTCAGCCTTACTCATACCCAAGATAGCGCCATTGAGGTAAATGTTTTCTATTCCCGTAAGCTCTGGATGAAAACCTGTGCCTACTTCCAAAAGGCTGGAAACTTTTCCTTTAATGTAAATACGTCCTTTAGTAGGTTCAGTAATGCGGCTTAAAATTTTTAACAGAGTTGACTTTCCGGCTCCGTTACGACCAATAATACCAACGACTTCACCTTGTTTAATTTCAAAAGAAACATTGGTTAATGCCCAAAATTCTTTTCGATTTCGATCGTCGATATTGTTTCCTAATGGTTTCAATAATTGCTTTTTTAATGAAATTGCTTTTTCAGCAATGGCATCGCGCAAAGTTTTGTAATTTTGCTGCTTTTGATGCCCAATAATATATTTTTTTCCTAAATTTTCGACTCGAATTACAGGATCAGACACGCTTTTATTTCCCGCCTATATTACATCAGCAAATGTACGTTCCGTTTTGCGAAAGTGCCAAATTCCACTAACAAGTAATAGTATAACTAATCCTAAAGAAAGGAGAAATCCAGGCCAATAAATTTGCACGTTTCCTCCTAAGATCGCCCAACGAAAGCCATCAATTACACCTACCATTGGATTTAAAGAATACAACAATCTCCATTTTTCGGGAACTATACTACTACTAAAACCCACTGGGGATATATATAAGCCAAACTGAACAATAAAGGGGACTAGATAACGAAAGTCACGGTATTTGACATTTAAAGCGGCTAACCATAATCCTCCTCCCATTGCTGCGGCAAATGCGATCGCAATAAACATCGGCAAGGTCAGAATTCGCCAACTAGGTACAAAGTTATACCAAATCATCAATCCTAGCAAGATCATGCCAGAAATCATAAAATCAACAAAGCTAACAATTACCGCTGAAGCAGGTACAATTAATCGCGGAAAATAAACTTTGGAAATTAAGTTAGCATTATTAATTAAGCTGTTGCTACATCCCGAAAGGGAATTAGCAAAAAATTGCCAAGGCAACATTGCCGCAAAAACTAATATTGGATAAGGTACTCCTTGGTTAGGTAATTTGGCTAACTGTCCAAATACTATGGTAAATACAATCATGGTTAAGAAAGGCTGGATTAATGCCCAAGCAATACCAATTGCTGTTTGTTTATAACGTACTAATATATCTCGCCACGCTAGAAAATAAAATAATTCCCGATAACCCCAAAGGTCTTTCCAATATTGTTTTTCGGTACGACCTGCTTCGATGATTAACTCTGTTTTAGCTTCAGAAGGCATAAAGGTAAAAAATTATAAGTAACATTTTTGTCAAGTTTATGTGGGTATGCACTGGGTATAGAGGAAAAGCGATCGCTATGTTAACCCTAGTCTTACTACCCGATCGTAGTAGTCAATTCCAGCTACAAATTATTAAACTCTGTATAGTTTTGCTCCTTGATTAACAGACTAAGTTTCCGTACCCCACAATAACATAGCATCCTTTTGAGAGACATGAGTATTAAAACTTTCCTACAGAGCGATCGCAAAAACCTGCTGAGGTGATAAGTTGAACTGAGGAAAAGTCGGGGAAATAATCGGAGTATTTTCTGTAAATCGATTCATCTGATATTCTCCCTCCTCCAAATTACAAACAAAAAATGTAGGTTGCTTGGGGTTACCAATAAATTTTTTCCCTCCCAATGCTGCATAATCAACAATCCAATATTCCTCAATTCCCATCTCTTCATAATCTCGAAGTTTGTTGTAATAATCGTCACGCCAATTATTTGAAACAACTTCAACAATTAATTTGATTGACTCAGGATTTTGGATAATCGATTCGCTTTCCCATCGAGGTTCAGCTTTCAGAACTTCTTGATTCAAAACAATAATATCTGGTTCATAACCGGAGCGATCGCGTTTAGGTTTAACAATGGATTCTCTCGGAATAGTCCAAATGCCACCTTTGTCCATCTGCCTAATAATAATCAATAGTTGCTCGATTAGGGAACCTGTTAGAGTTGAATGTTTTCCCTTTGGCTTGGGCATTTCGACAATTACTCCATCATGCAGTTCGTAACGGACTTCAGAATTTTCTGGATACCAGCTTATAAATTCATCAAAGCTGTATAGTTTGGGTTCAGCTTGGGATTGAGTCATATATCTTTTTTAGATGATTTTGAGTGTTTGTAAAATAATTTTCCGTCAAATTTACCTATCCTATCTTCTATTATGTTTTAGCTTTTAAACTTAACCTATTAATTTTAAGATGATAATAACCCCCAAACTTCGAGATAAAATAAAAGATATTACACCCAGCCAACCCAACAAACTAAACGGCTATGGTACAACAACTCCCCGCCGAAACTACTTCAGAAATTATTTACCCAGACAGCGACGGTCAACCAATGTCAGATAATACTAAACAATTTCGCTGGATCGTTGTAATCAAGGAAAATTTGGAAATTTTGTTTGCCAATAATGATGATATTTTCGTCGCTGGAGATCTGCTTTGGTATCCAGTTGAAGGGAATAATAAAATTCGCCAAGCGCCTGATGCAATGGTAGTCTTTGGTAGACCAAAAGGCGATCGAGGTTCCTATAAACAATGGGCAGAAAATAACCTTCCTCCCCAAGTCGTTTTTGAAATCCTCTCCCCTGGAAATCGCGCCGGAAAAATGGCAGATAAATTGTTGTTTTATCAACGTTATGGAGTGGAAGAATACTATATTTATGACCCCGATGATATTGAATTAGTCGGATTACAACGTTCAGGTGATTGGTTAGAAAAAATTGAGCAAATGAATGGGTGGGTAAGTCCTCTTTTAGGAATTCGATTTGAATTAAAAGAAGATACTTTAGAAATTTATCGTCCTGATGGACAAAAATTTCTTACTTCTGTGGAATTGGATCGATTACGAGAAGCGGAAAAGCAACGGGCGGAACAGGAACATGAACGGGCGGAACAAGAAAGGCTAAGGGCGGAAAATGCGATCGCCCAACTCGAACAAGAAAGAAAGTCACGGGAACAAGAACAACAACGTTATCAAGATTTGGTCGAAAAATTACGCCAACAAGGAATTAACCCAGAACAACTTTGAGTAATCACAAAACTCTCGATTAAACAGCTATGGTACAACAACTCCCCGCTGAAACTACCCCAGAAATCATTTACCCAGACAGCGACGGTCAACCAATGTCAGATAATACTAAACAATTTCGCTGGATCGTTGTAATTAAGGAAAATTTGGAAATTTTGTTTGCCAACAATGATGATATCTTCGTCGCCGGAGATCTACTTTGGTATCCGGTTGAAGGCAATAATAAAATTCGTCAAGCTCCTGATACAATGATTGTGTTTAGTAGACCAAAAGGTGACAGAGGTTCCTACAAACAATGGTTAGAAAATAACATTCCTCCCCAAGTCGTTTTTGAAATACTTTCCCCTGGAAATCGTACCGGAAAAATGGTGCAAAAAGCAATATTTTATCAACGCTATGGAGTGGAAGAATATTACATTTACGATCCTGATGATATAGAATTAACAGGGTTTCTCCGTTCAGGCGATTTGTTAGAACCAATTGAACAACTTAATGGTTGGGTAAGTCCTCGTTTAGGTATTCGATTTGAATTAAAAGAAGATACTCTCGAAATTTATCGCCCCGATGGACAAAAGTTTCTTACTCCTGTGGAATTGGATCAATTGCGAGAAGCGGAAAGGCAAAGGGCGGAACAGGAACGTGAACGGGCGGAACAGGAACGTCAAAGGGCGGAACAAGAACGTGAACGGGCGGAAAATGCGATCGCCCAACTAGAACAACAACAACAAATTTACCAAGATTTAATCGAAAAATTACGCCAACAAGGAATCGACCCAGAACAGTTATAATCAAACCGGAAAATTATTTCAAAACAACCATGTCAACTCCCGCAGATTCCCCATCTCTCGCCAATTTAACCGAAATTCACTATCTCGATGAAAATGGCAAATTGCCTTCAGAATTTTCCAGTAAAATCGGCGTTTACGCAATTTTCGATCGAGCAAAAACTCTGCAATTTGTCGGTTACTCCCGCGACGTTTATCTCAGCTTAAAACAGCACCTTGTTCGCCAACCCCAAAGTTGTTATTGGTTAAAACTCCAAACAATTGAAAAGCCTAATCGGACAATTCTTGAAAATATGATGAATAATTGGATTGCTGAAAATGGTACAATACCCGTTGGTAACGATACAGATAAAACTAAATGGACCGATCCTATTGATGTTAAATTTTTAATGACAGATGAAGAAAAAGCGAATTATGAAAAAGCCGCAGGTGATGAATTAGCGCAGTCTAAAGTATTAAAAAATGTGGCTCGAAGAGTAGAAACAGAAATTTTAGAAACCCTCAAACAGCGTAATTGCCAAGAAGAAATTCGCTTTAATCCTAAACTTAAAGACAGTGGTTTACTCGACCTGAAGTAGGAGAAGAACACCAAAAAAAAGAGCCGTAATCGGCTCCTTTTAATGACATATCCAAAGCTAAACTTACTTAACAGAAACCTTTCCGCCAGCTTCTTCCAATTGTTTCTTGATGTCTTCAGCTTCTTCTTCCTTGATGTTTTCCTTGATCGCTTTAGGAGTAGCTTCTACTAAGTCTTTAGCTTCCTTCAAACCTAAGCCAGTAATACCACGAACTACTTTGAGAACCGCAATTTTCTTATCAGCGGGCACTTCTTCCAAAGTTACGGTAAATTCGGTTTTTTCTTCAACTGGGTCAGGAGGAACATTAGGAAGAATACCAGGATTTACCCCCACCATCCCTACAGGAGCAGCAGCACTAACATTAAAAGTTTCTTCGATTTGCTTAACTAAGTCAGCAGCTTCTAACAGAGTCAGAGTTTTTAGTTTTTCCAAAATTTCATCGGTTGTAGCAGACATTATAACCTCCTAATAAATTAAATATATTTGGTCGTTGGTTGTTTATTCTTGGTCAATGGAGAGGGCGAAAGCGATCGCAAAACAGCTAAGAATCGATCGCCTACAACCTAAATCTTTGCCCGAATGCTAACGCCAAAATTACGCGCTCACTTTCGCCCCTACCTGGAACTGAAAACTACTAAGATTACTTAACGGAAACCTTACCGCCAGCTTCTTCCAATTGCTTCTTAATATCTTCAGCTTCTTCTTTCTTGATGTTTTCCTTGATCGCTTTAGGAGTAGCTTCTACTAAGTCTTTAGCTTCTTTCAAACCTAAGCCAGTAATACCACGAACTACCTTAAGAACCGCAATCTTCTTATCAGCGGGAACTTCTTCCAAAGTTACAGTAAATTCAGTTTGTTCTTCCACTGGTTCAGCAGCAGCAGCACCAGCACCAGGAACAGCCGCCATCATCATGCCACCTACAGGAGCAGCAGCACTAACACCAAAAGTTTCTTCGATTTGCTTAACTAAGTCAGCAGCTTCTAACAGTGTTAAGCCTTTCAATTTTTCCAAAATTTCATCGGTTGTAGCAGACATTGTAAACTCCTAAAAATTAACTAAATTTGGTCATTGATTGTTAATCATTTGTAATTTGTCATTAGTTAAATGAATAACTCAAAACTAATGACGAATTACAAATAACTAAGCTGCTTCGCTGGCAGCACCATTGCTTTCTTTTTCTTTGTCGGCGTGAGCTTGTAAAGCACGCGCAACAGAAGCCGGAACTTCGTTGATTCCGATCGCAATTTTCGCCGTCACCGCATTTAAAGCACCAGCAATTTGTGCCATCAATTGTTCCTTGGATGGCAAATCTGCGATCGCCTTAATCTCATCCTGGCTTAAAGCCTTACCATCCATCACACCACCGCGAAGAGCAGTCTTCTTGGTCGCTTTTTGGAAGTCTTGGTAAGCTTTAATTGCGCCACCGAGATCGTCTTTCACCAGCAGAAACGCTGAAGGGCCCTTTAAGAACTCCTCCATCGGTTTCCAATTGGTATCGCCATCAACCGCAAGTCCCATCAAGGTGTTTTTTGTCACCTTGCAGCTAGCGCCTTTTGGACGCAAGCGCCGCCGCAAATCAGTGATTTCACTAACAGATAGCCCTTGGTAGTCAATGACGATCGCCATCTGGGACTCACTCAAGCTTTCCTTGAGTTCAGTGACGATCGCATCCTTGTTTTCTCTCGTTCTACCCATTTTCCTTTCACCTCCCGATCCCGTTTTTAATATCCTCACCAACTTAAAAACCCCAGCTACTCAGCCGGGGTCACGCTTAGCTTATTTTTCTGATAATCTGCCAGATAAATCGATCTGTAGCAAACAGAAAAGCTAGAAGGCGTTCACCTCGGCAGGAAATTAAGCCCTAAAGCACCTGCTGTCATTGGCTTTACCTATTTAGTTGTTGAGTTGGGGTAATTTTAAATTCCAGACCGGGAATCAAATCCCCAATCTAAAATTTCACTAAGCTGCCTCAGTTATTTTTAAATCTCGTAGGGCGTTAATGTCCACTTCAATGGATGGCCCCATTGTAGACGATACAAACACGCTCCGCCAATAACGACCTTTAGCACCAGAAGGACGGTTACGATCGATCGTCTCTTGTAACGCCTTCAAATTCACCAGCAAATCTTGAGCAGTGAAAGATGCTTTACCAAACAGGATATGAACAATCCCAGTTCGATCGGCACGAAATTCTAGTTTACCAGCTTTGAACTCTTCGATCGCAGCTGCAATATCAAAAGTTACTGTACCACCTTTTGGCGAAGGCATCAAACCACGAGGGCCGAGCAACTTACCCAACTTAGCCACCTGCGGCATCACATCAGGAGTAGCGATCAGCTTATCAAAATCCATTCTGCCTTTTTGGATTTCGTCGATCAACTCCTCCGATCCCACTACATCCGCACCTGCATTGCTGGCTTCCGTCACCTTTTCCCCACGGGCGATTACTGCCACCCGCACCGTTTGACCAGTACCCTTGGGCAACACCACCGTTGTCCGCAGTTGTTGGTCAGCATACTTTGGGTCAATACCCAAGCGAATGTGAGCTTCTGCTGACTCTGGAAACTTCGCCGTCGCTGTCTCTTTTAACAAATTCAGCGCATCTAACGGCTGGTAAGGTCTTTCTTCAACTTTTTTCCGCAGTTCTTGAAGTCTGCGCGATACTTTTTTCACCTTCTTATCTCCTGGGGTTTTTAACGAAGTCTCTCTTCTCCCCCGATATGGTTAACAAAAAAATTTGCCTTTTGGCTAATCGGAATTAATTTGGCCGCCAGTCCCTAATCAGTGACGGTAACACCCATATTTCGGGCTGTACCTTCCACAATCTTCATCGCTGCTTCAATGTCATTCGCATTCAAGTCAGGCATTTTGGTTTGGGCAATTTCTTGCAGCTGCGCTCTAGTAATCGAGCCAACTTTGTTCCGATTAGGTTGTGCTGAACCTTTGTCTACTCCTGCGGCTTTAGAAATTAAAACCGAAGCGGGAGGAGTTTTCAACACGAAAGTAAAACTGCGATCCTCATAAACGGAAATTTCTACCGGGATTACCATCCCAGCTTGATCGGCAGTTTTGGCGTTATACTCTTTGCAAAACGCCATAATATTCACCCCATGCTGACCCAATGCTGGGCCTACAGGAGGGGCTGGATTGGCCTTGCCTGCATTCAAGGCCAATTTAATTAATGCAACAACTTTTTTCGCCATCTATTTCGTTAGCTTTGTTTTTGAACCTGATTAAACTCTAATTCCACAGGCGTATCCCGCCCAAAGATCGATAGTAATGCTTTTAGCTTGCTGCGTTCGGGACTGACTTCAATCACCTCACCTTCAAAATCTTTGAAAGGTCCAGAAAGGACGATGATTCTATCTCCCACAGCCATATCGATTTTGACGACAGGCTCTTGTTCGCGTGCTTGCTTGAAGATTCTTTCGACTTCAGTATGGCTTAAGGGTAGTGGTTTAACGTGACCTCTCCCTCTTCCATAGCGGCGTTTTTGTTCTGCCCCGACAAAGTTAATCACATTTGGTGTGTTTTTGACAACCTGCCAGCTTTCATCGTCCATGATCATTTGCACCAGCACGTAGCCCGGAAAAACCTTTTCTTCGCTGTGCTGTCTGCTGCCATCTTTCCGAATTTTCACCGCAGGTGTCTGAGGAATTTCTACTTGAAAAATTCGATCGGCTACATCTAATGTTTCGATGCGCTGTTCCAGGTTGGTTTTGACGCGCTTTTCGCAGCCAGAAGCTACCTGTACCGCATACCAACGAAGTCCTTGATGAAAGTCTTCTTCGGATAATCCTGCGTCTAATTGTTCTTCTCGCCTTTCGCGATCGTCTGGTTCATCTGTCATAACACTCATCCGAACACCTGTGCCGATCCCCAACCAAAGAAGCTATCTACTAGATAAATCAAAAGTGCCGAGAGAATCACCATTAAAATCACCGCAGCGGATTCGCTGATCAACTGCTGTCTACTGGGCCACACTACTTTATCTAGTTCTTCTTTGGTTCCTTGTAAAAACTTGACGGCGCTAAACCCAGCTTGTTTTTCTTCAGTTTCTGCTTCACCTTTTTTCGCCACGTTCCTTAATTCCCCCGTTTTGCTTTTGATTTACAGAACTCTTAAACCATGCAAAAATACCCAAAATTAGCATTTTCGAGCTTTTTGGCATCTTTTAAGAATGCTATTCCTCACTGACCACTCAAACTACCATTTTATATTGTGTTTGACTTAATCACCAGAGATTCTGGATTTCTCCAGAATCGGGGAGAAACTCGGCTGATTTCGGTGAAATTTCCACTGCTGCTGGCTCACCTCCCCAGGCTCTCACAATAAAAAACCCAGACTATTATAAAAAATCTGGGTTGACTACGCGCCCTGGAGGACTCGAACCCCCGACATCAGGTTTTGGAGACCTGCGTTCTACCAACTGAACTAAGAGCGCCTACTTGTGAGTCTGCTCTGGGTATTTTTCCATTGCATTATCTTAGTTTAGCGCAAAAAGAGTTGGTTTGCTATAACTTTTTCCAAATTTCCTCCTCAATTTTTGCCGTCTAGTTCAAAATGAAAGGCGATCGGAAAAAAATCCTCCCCTTTTCCCCATCTCTTATGTAGTGGGGCGATCGAACCGCTGTTTCAGACGAGTTGCTTTACCAACGCGATCGCGCAGATAATACAACTTAGCCCGACGGACATCACCGCGACGGATAATCTTAATGCTAGAAATTCGGGGAGAATGCAGCAAAAACACCCGTTCTACACCCACATTTTGGAAAACTCGGCGCACTGTAATCGTTTCGTTGATCCCACCATTGCGCTTGGCAATCACCACACCCTCATAAGGCTGTGTCCGTTCCTTGCCACCTTCTTGAATCACCACGCCAACTTTGATTGTATCGCCGACGTAGATTTTCGGCAGATCCTTTTTCAAATATGACTCTTCAATCGATCGGATAACTTCTTGAGCGTGCATAGCTTTTCAAATAAACACACAATTTTTTATCTTACCTTGATTCCTCTTTCTCAGTCAATTGGTCATCCAAAAACCAAGAAAGAATGAAGCATGAAATTTCCCCCTCATGCTTCATCCTTATCTTTGTCACGAATTACCTCAAAGCTTAGAAAGTAAAGGTAGTCCGTATTACGCCTACCCAAATCGTATCATTGTCGTCGTTGTGTTCTGGGTTAAGAATCACAAACGCACCGGGAGTGATGGAAATGTTGCTACTAACTCTAAAGCGATAGAAAGCTTCTAAATGATAGGAAGTATCATCATCTTCCCGATTAGTAAAGTCATTATCAGTAACTCTTGGTGGAACGCCAGCCAACAGACCTAAGAAGTTACCGGGTTTACCTAAGTCAGGAAAACCTAAACTCACCGCATAGTTAATAATCTCAGCATCAGAACCTTTGCTTCCTTGACCTAGAGATTGAGCGTCAGTGTAGCCGAACCATCCAGCAATTTGAAAATACTTGCTGGGTCGCCAAGTAGCCTCTGCGCCATAGGAATTAGCAAAAGTCGCAATATTACCGAAAGGTCTGCGAGCAAAGTCACTACCCGTACTACCTAAGAGGTTAACCCTTGAACCTGGAAAGTAAGAGTGTGTATAAGTCAAGCCCAGGCTAAAGCTGCCTTTGGGGAAGAGAACTAACTGACCAAAAGCTGTATAGGAACCATCAAAAAGTCCATTTTTTTCTAGCGGACTGCTACCATTTAGAGCGAGGTAAGCTAAGTCTACACCGATCGCCCCAAAGTTCAAGTTTACCGCTGCCCCCACACCACCATCATTGGGACGGTAAAGAGGGTTGAATCTACCAAATCGAGAAATAGCGCCACTACCACTACTTTCAAAGCCTGGATGGAAGTTTGTTACTAAGTCGTTAAACTCACCGCTATTGGCGACGATGAAAGCTCTTCCGATGTTACCCAGAGGAAATCGATAGTACAGGTCATCAACTTCTACATTACCTCCCGTATCGCCGTCAAAGGAGAGACGAGTCATGTTGGTTCCGGTAACATCTCCAGAAAAGGAAGTAAAGTTACGTGCTTGCAAACGAATTCGCAATAAGTCTTTGCCAGTAAAGCTAGCGTCGAAGTTGAGGCGTGCCCGATAGCCAAAGATAGCATTGTCTTCTAAACCCTGATAAGTTTGGGGTCTTCCCGAAGGAACTGCTCTATCATCCCCAAACACGCTAGCTACGCCGAAGATTACTTCTCCTCTCAGTTTGGTGGTGGTAGAAAACTGATTAGCTTCTACTTCTGTGACTCTGGCTTCTAAGGCATCGACTCGACCGCGTAGGGTAGCTAGTTCGGCGGCGAATTCTTCTTGTAAGCGGCGTAAACGGTCTAAGTCTTCTCTACTTACGCCACCTGGTAATGCGGCAATTAATTCTTGAATCCGATCTAAACAACTATTTAAACCTGCGGCAAACTCATAACGAGTCATGGCGCGGTTGCCGCGGAAGGTGCGATCGGGATAACCTTCAATACAACCGTATCTTTCTACCAAAGATTGTAATGCTTGGAATGCCCAGCTGGTTGGGTCTACGTCCCGCAGTTGGGAAACCGAAGTTACTTGATCTAAACCTTCTGTTCCCTGAGTTCCTTCCATGCTTTGCACAGCAGGAGCAGGTTCTTGGGTGTATTGGTCAATTTGATCTAAGGTATTGTTAGCAGCTGGCTCATTACCTAATTCACTGTTCTGTGCTACCCGATCCAAGTTTGGTGAATCAACAGTCACATCAGAAGTTGGTAAGGCAGCTAGTTCGGAATTTAATTGGCTTAAAGAAGTACCTACAGATAAGTCACTAACATTAGCTGTATCATCTTTCAACAGTGGTTTGGCAGAATTTTCTGCTGCTACTGCTCCATTTGCGGCGATAATTACGGCACTTAATACGGCAGGACTCAGTTTTAGAGTATGCCAAAGACTTGTAGACATTTGTTGCTCTCCTCACACCTAAATTTTGCTTTTCGGAAAGTCTTTAAGTTTGACTTAAACCGATCGCTAACTTGTTCCACTTGATTTTTAATTTCAATTTTAGCTATACATGACTCGTTCCTGCATCAAGAATGTATAACTAAATTAAGTGGCATATATTACCAATACTTAAGGTAGCATAAAGAGGATTAAGCTTCGTCTACTTTAACGATCTATTTTGAGTTTCCAACTTAAACTTTTGCACTGGCTGACACAAAACCAAATAACGACCATGACGTTTTAAAATTCCTTCCTCTTCAAATTGTTTCAGCAATCGGGTCACGGTTACTCTAGTAGTACAAATAGCTTCTGAAAGAGCTTGATGGGTCAAAGGTAACTCAATTAACTTTCCTTGTTCCACATCCCGACCAAACTTTCGCGCCAACCAATCTAATAGTTGGAGTAATCGGGAAGGAACTGGTCTACAATGAACAATATTCAGCAATTCTTCACTCAGTCTAATATGGGCAATTGCTGCATCCATAAATTGATACCAAATACTGCTTGGGATCAAGTTCACTTCCACACTGGTCAAACATTCTATTTGATAAGGGTCTAGGCTAGAAAGAGGTTTCCCAACAATATCCCCTGAACCCCAAAACCCTAAAATAATCGGTTTTCCGTCTTCACTCCAAGTTAAAGTCCGAACAACTCCCCGTTCAATTTTCCACAAAATATCAGACTGTAATGATAATAGGTCGTAACGGCTGAAAGTCAGCTGTTTGAGCGGAGTAGAATTTACAGAAGGGGGTGAAGAAATCAACATAAATTTTGGGTGGTAAGTGATAGTTGGTTGATGATATTGATTAGGTAAATTACTCACTAAGAAATTGGTTGACCATCTAAGCGACGGATGGCAACTACCGCAGGTTTTGGGGGGTCGTTGACAGCTTTTCCGGGCCAGTTAGAACCAATGGGAGTAATGCGAGTTTGACTGAATTTTTCCCCATCGGTTGTGTGCATAGTAAATTTGCGAGTTTCCGCAGTAGAATTTTGCCTAATTCCGTTTACTTCTCCGGGATGTTGTACTGCTAAAAATAAGGTTTGTTGGTCTTCAGTAAAAAATGGCCCTGTAGTTTCACATTCCATTGGTCCCATGCCGAATAAATATGTATTACCAGCGTTAGCGCCAGTAGTGGGAATGAACCAAATAGAGTTATTGCCGAAGGAACCAACCTTGTCTTTGCTCTTAGGATTGTTATGTTTTCCGCTAGACATATCTGTTACCATCCAGACATTTTGATTGTTGTCGATCGCGATATTATCTGGATTAGAAAAACCCGCACCTCCTGCTATTGGTTCTCCGCCTACAGCCACCATTTCCCAGCGAAATGTTAAAGCATCAGGTTCATTTTCATCTTCAATTAAGCGCATTATCCAACCGTATTCCCAAGGAGTTTCGCCTTTTGGCCCTTGAAAAATCCGTTTGTCTGGCGCACCATCTCCACCGGGAGAACCAGAGGTAAAGGTAATATATAAAGAACCATCTGGGGCAATTTCCGTATCTTCGGGACGGGCGGTACAGGTGGCACCAGCAGCATTAGCGGCAAAGTGAGCATCAACGAGAATTGCCCCTTGTTTTTCCTCTGCCGTGCCAATGTAGAGGTCGCCCAAGGTTTTGAAATTTTGTTTAAATTTGGCAATTTCCGCGTCTGATTTCGCTTTGTAGATGCCTCCTTCGGGACGTTTGGGTAGGGGTACGAGTCTGCCAACTAAGTTACTGGGCAGAACTGGGTTTACCGGAGTACTTGGTTGTAGGGCTATCCATTTGCCTGTGCCGTCGGGGTTTAATTCGGCGGCGTAGAGCATTCCGTAGCGGAGGAGGTTGGAGTTGGCTTTGTCTTTGGGGTCTTGGACTTTGCCTGTGCTGACGAATTTATACAGGTGTCCGCCTCTGCGATCGCACCCCGAATAAAACGCCAACGGTTTCCCCGCTTCCGCTCTAACCCCTACAGCTTCATGTCTGTAGCGCCCTAACCAAGTATGCTTAATCCCATAATCTTCAGGATTTGCCGGATCGACTTCCACAATCCAGCCATATTTGTTACCAGACAACCCCAGTACATTTCCCAGACCAGACAATTGCCCATCACCAATCACAAATTTTCTCTCCCCCGGGTCGAAGGAAGTACCGTCAGGATAGACTGCTTCTACTACTTGGTCTTGAAAGTTTTCTTCCGCACTTAAAACTGTACCCCAAGGAGTTGTTCCCCCCGCACAATTAGCAAAAGTCCCAATAATTCTTGCCCCTAAATTATCTACATAACCTTGCCCAGTTTTCTTCCGTAAAACAAACACACCAGGGCCACTAACATCTAAATATTTACCATCTTTTAAACCACTAATTCCGGTAATCCGACGGTCAGCAGCAGAGTTAGTTCTTTCCCATTTTCCCTCAGCATTTTTCCGAATGGAAATAATCCCCATTCCTAGATCTATTAAAGCTTCTTCCGAAACTTGTTGAATTTTTGCTTTTAATTCTGCCTGTTCTGGTGGTAAAGCAAAAGCATTAATTCCAGTTTTCCCAGCTTTTTCCAAAGCAGCTTGAATTTCCGAATTAGGTAATTTTTTACCGATGACTTTCTCGAAAGTTTGAAACCAAGGTAAAGCACTAATATATTCAAAATTAATAGTCAAGAATCCTTCATCTGTACCTGTAGATACAAAAGATAAATAATCATTGTTATAACCAAACCGAGAATCACCGATTTGATCTCCCCAAGTGCCAACAATATCGTAGGTGTAGCCTTCTGGCAATACCAAATCATCTACTACTTCATAGTTATTAAAATCTACTATTTGCTGCGCTACTGGAATGTCTTGAGTTTCCAGAGGCATTGGCCCTTTTACTGGTTGAAAGCCAATTCCACTAAAAATACCTTTATTTTGTTTAACAAGATATGTACCTAGAGCTACTGTGGCAGCACCCGCTCCCAAAAATAACAGGAAGTCTCGGCGTTTGAGTTTCATAATCAAAAAGGTGATTAGGTAGTTAAATCAGCAGGGGGCAGCAAGAAATTATAATTTCAGCCTTTATTTTATTCCTCTTAGTTTAGCCGCAAGTAAGCATTTGGTAATCTTCAGGTTAAGCAACTTAGAGCAGGGGTGCAGGGGTGCTATTTTCAGTTTTTCCCTACCCCAGTCCCCAGTCCCCAGTCCCCCATCAAGACCGATGTCCCGTGACGATGTAAGCTACTCTTTGACCAATGTTGGTGGCGTGGTCTGCCATGCGTTCTAGGTGTCGGATGACTAGGGCTAGTAGTAGGATTGGTTCGACTACGCCTTTGATGTCGCGTTGTCCGGCTAGGCGTTGGTAAAAGGTTTCGTAGGCGATATCGACTACATCATCTTGTTGTTTGACTCTTTTTCCGGCTTCTGCGTCTAAGTCGGCTAAAGCAACTAGGCTCATAGCTAGCATTGCTTGAGCTTGATGGGACATGGTAGCGATTTCTGATAAGTAAGCGTGGGGAGGGTAAGGAAAGAGTTTGACGGAAATTTCGGCTAAATCTTTGGCATAGTCGCCTATACGTTCTAAATCTCGAACTAATTGCATATAGGCGCTCAGTAGGCGCACGTCTTGGGCTACTGGCGCTTGTAATGTGATTAAGGCAGCACAGTCTAATTCTATTTGACGGTAGAGTTGGTCGATTTGTTTATCGAGTAAGGGTATTGCTTCGGCTGCGGCTAAGTCCCGGTTAAATAGGGATTGATGGGAGAGACGGAAGGATTGTTCTACTAATGCACCCATTCTGAGGACATCACGTTCTAAGCGCCTGAGACTGCGCTCAAAGTGGATGCGTTCGGGTGGGGAGTTGAAGGAAGAAGAGTTCACCCTAAATTTATTTACCAAATAAGGTGTGAGTATCTAAATGTAATTCTATTGTCAGCCAAGCTCCTCCTGTTTGGGGATGATTTTTGGCGGTGACGGAACCACCATGAGCTAAGATGATTTGGCGGACGATCGCTAATCCCAAACCACTACCTGTTGTACTAGATTTTATCGTGCTTTCCTGCTCTAGATCGGATTTGTTTTGTCTTTTGCGCGAAGGGTCGCCACGGTAAAGTCTTTCAAAAACATAAGGTAAGTCTGGTTCAGGAAATCCAGGGCCGCAATCTATAATATTAACTTCTACAAATTTGGGAATATCTATCTGTGGTAAGAGTTTTGCTTCGACTCTTATTTCTCCGTCTGTTGGGCTATATTTGATACTGTTATCGAGAATATTTAAGAAAACTCGGTATAAACGAGACTCATCTGCTTCTATGGGTAGGGATTCGGGGCCAAAATAGTTTAAATTGAGATTTTTGGCATTAGATAAAGGTTCTAAGCTTTGCCAAACGGAACAAATTAATGAGTGTAAATCTAAGGGTTTCCGGCGGAGTTGATTGCTAGAATCGGTTTCTAGTTGGCTGAGTTCTAACCAATCTTGTACTAAAGTAATCAGGCGATTGACTTCTGGTAAAAGCCTTTCTACCCAACGGCTTAATGGTGGTTCTAAACGGTCTTGTAAGGCTTCTGCTACTAAGTGAATTGATGTTAGGGGTGTTCTCAATTCGTGTGCTAAATCGGACACCCAACGATTTTGTGCTTGGGAAAATTCGGCTAAGGCTTGACGATTTTCTAGGAATACTCCGACTCGCCCATTTGATAAGGGTAAACTGGTGGCTCTTACGGTAAGAGATTTTGGTTTGAGATGTTCTTGATATTCTCCAGTTTCTGTGTTGGAATAGGTGGGATGAAATACCCATTCTTGTTTGATAGGTTGTTGTTGATGACGAGTTTGATCGATTAATACGTCGAGTTCGTAAGAACGGACTACTTCTAGCAGCAGGCGGACTTGTCCAAGTTCCCACCTGTCTATATTTAACATTTGCCTTGCTTGTTCATTACACCAAATTAGCTGGTTTTCTTCGTCAAGCATGAGAAAGCCGCTGGGTGCGACTTGGAGAATTTGTTGCCAAGTTTGGATTTCGCTTTCTAGTAGTTGGCGATGTTGATTTACTAAAGTTACTCCTCGGCGCAAACGAGAAACTAAGGGTAAGGCTGAGTCTGTCCCTGGTATTTGCAAAGCTAGGAGTAATCGCTTCAAGTGTTGATTGAAGCGAATTCGCCAAAGTAGGCAAATTCCTAACCCTACTAATAAACCTATCAGAAATTCCAAGATGAACATTTGCGCGATCGGTGGCTAGCGATCAATGATAAATATCTACTAACCACATATCAACTATCAACCAAATTGCGATCGATTAACAACTATCCAAATCGATAACCAAATCCGCGAACGGTAACAATGTATTCTGGGCGACTGGGGTCTTTTTCCAGTTTTTCCCGCATCCAACGAATGTGGACATCGACGGTTTTACTATCACCAACAAAGTCTGGGCCCCAAACTTGGTCAAGTAGTTGTTCCCGTGACCAAACGCGCCGCGGATAGCTCATAAATAATTCTAGGATGCGAAATTCTTTGGGAGCAAGGTTGATTTCTTCTTTTCGCAATAAGACGCGACATTCTTGGGGATAAAGTGTAATTTCTTTATACTGCAACATTGGCGGTTGTGTTAAACCGCTGAGGCGTTGACGACGGAGTAAAGCGCGACAACGGGCGACAAATTCCCGCATACTGAAGGGTTTGGTTAAATAGTCGTCTGCTCCTACTTCTAAGCCTAATACACGATCGGTTTCGCTACCTTTGGCGCTGAGAATTAAAATTGGGACTGGATTACCTTGGTGACGCAATAAGCGACAAATATCTAATCCATTGACTAAGGGTAGCATGATGTCTAACACTACTAGGTCAATGAATGGTTCTGTGTTGTCGTTGCTAGCATTTTTCAGGATATTTACTGCTTTTTGTCCGTCAGCAGCTGTGAGTACTTCGTAGTCTTGTTCTTGTAACGCCATGAGTAGCATTTCACGAATTAGGTCTTCGTCTTCTACTACGAGGATGCGTCTTTTTTGTCCGATTTCGGTTCCTGATGGATTTTGAGTTATCTCAAGGGAAAACATGATTGAGGAAGTTGATTCACAGTTGTTCCATCAAAACAATAACGCGATCGGTGCTTGTTAGGGGAGAAGTAGAAGAAAATTTTCAGAATTGAACGGAAAATTTCTCAATTACAGCTACAATAAGGCGTTGAAAAGATATCCAATGCTGATAATCCCTAGAGTTACTAGGAAAATGAATACTGCTAGTAATTGGGGACGTAAGACTTTACGTAAAATTACGATTTCTGGTAAGGAAAGGGCGGTGACTGCCATTGTAAAGGAAAGTACTGTTCCTAATGCCATTCCTTTGCTGACTAGGGCTTCGGTAATTGGTAAAACTCCGGCAATATTAGCATACAAGGGAACGCCAATTAATGCGGCAATTGGTACGGCAAATGGGTTGTTATTTCCTGCCCATTTGGTAATTATATCTGCTGGTGCATAACCGTGAATTGCTGCACCAATGGCTATGCCGATAATTATGTAAGGTGATACGGTTTTAAAGATTTCGGTTGCCGAGTATTGTCCTTGGGCAATTCTCTGTTTCCAAGTTAAGGGAATTTCGGTTTCTGTTTCGTCTAGTTCTCGGTTTTGTCGAGATTTTTGTAGTTCCCAAACGAAGGGTTCTACCCAGTTTTCTAGTTTTAGTAGGCTGATTGTGTATCCGGCTGCGATCGCTAAAATCACCCCAAATCCAATATAAAGCAAAGTGACTTTAAAACCAAACAATCCCCAAAGTAATATTACCGCGACTTCGTTCACCATCGGCGCGGAAATTAAATAGGAAAATGTTACTCCTAATGGCACTCCTGCTTCTAAAAATCCCATAAATAAAGGAACTGCCGAACAAGAACAAAATGGCGTAACAATCCCAATTCCAGCAGCTAATGTATTGCCCCAAATCGTGCGTTTTCCTCCTAACCAATATCGCACTTTTTCCGGTTCTAAGAAGGTTTGCACTGTTCCCACTATAAAACTTATGACTAGCAGCAATGTGAGAACTTTGGGAACGTCGTAAAGGAAAAAATGCAGGCTTGCGCCTAAATGTGTTTCTAAGGATAAGCCGAATAATTTCGTAACGATTTGGCTGGCTAGCCAGTCGAAGGGATAAAATGGATCGAACATTTTGAGTTTACACCTGCAATAGTGGCTTGATTTCTTCGGGGGAAATTACTTTTCCTTTGCTGACTATTTTGCCGTTTACTGCTAATGCTGGGGTGGACATTACTCCCCGTTTGACTATTTCTATTTGATCGGTAATATGATCGAGTTCGGCAGCAATTCCTAAGTCATTTATGGCTTTTTTGGCGTTTTCTTCTAATTGATGACATTTCTTGCAGCCGGAACCTAGAATTTCTACTTTGATGTTAGTCATAATGGTGGGTTTAGGTGTGGAATTACTTTTTTATTATACCTCTTAACTAATTGGTTATAGAGTGTTTTTAATTATTTTATAATTAAGATGATTGGGCGATTGAAATCGCTGCTACACAAACAAAGTCCGCCTGCGCGGACTAAAGAATTAGGGCGTATTTAAGACGGATTTGGTATTAGTCAAACTTATAAGCTGTTACGCATTTAAAAGTCATATTGTAGGGTGCGTCAGATTTAGATATTTTCCTTTCTACATAGGCTTTACCGTCTGACGCACCCTACTCATTAATAAGTGATTTAAATGCGTAACAGCTTAGCAATTCTCTATGAAGATGGGCTTAATTCACCCCACCCCAAACGCCTCCCCGTCTACAGGGAGGGGCTATTATTAAGCACAATTTTACAGAGAATTAGTATTAGCTAAAGAAGAAGCAAAGAAGGGAGTTTCAGTTTAGGGATTGAGCTTGATTAGATTCGGCTAAGATTGACTTCATTAATTGTCTTGCCAATATCAATCATTGTTTCCTGAGCACCTTTTTCTTTTCGCTCACTGTAGCGATCGCACAAATAATCCACCTCTCCTCGCAACAGCAAAGTAAACTTAAAAAGTTCTTCCATGACATCAACAACGCGATCGCGATAAGGTGAATCTTTCATCGTTCCATCTTCATTAAACTCCTGGTAAGCTTTAGCTACCGAAGATTGATTTGGAATCGTGAACATCCGCATCCAGCGCCCTAAAATGCGAAGTGTATTGACAGCATTGAAAGATTGAGAACCACCACTCACCTGCATGACGGCTAAAGTTCTTCCTTGAGTTGGTCTGATTGCTCCAATACTTAGAGGAATCCAGTCAATCTGGTTTTTCATGATACCGCTAATTTGACCGTGTAATTCGGGGCTAGACCAAACCTGTCCCTCAGACCACTGGCTTAATCCCCGTAGTTCCTGTACTTTGGGATGAGTATCAGGAACGCTGCCGAAAATCGGTAGTTCTCGCGGATCGAAAAACTTTACCTCTGCTCCAAATTCCTGAATAATTCGAGCCGCTTCTTCGGCTAATAAACGGCTGTAAGAACGATCGCGCAAGGAACCGTAAAGAAACAAAATTCGGGGAGGATGGTCAAAATTGGTCATTATTAATGTTCTGTCAAGGACTGCAAAAAGGTGAGTTGAGCTTCTCGTAACTCAGCATTGGGATTGGCGGTTTGGATAATCTGCATTGCATCTTCATACGGAGTTCCTGTCACAATCAGATAAGCTGCTAGCATCGTTCCCGTGCGGCGATTGCCACTGGTACAATGCACTGCAACAGCTTTGTCTAATTGATTTTGCTGCTCGATGAAGGCTTGAAGTACCTGAATCTGTTGTACAGTGGGAGGTTTTCCGCCTTTTGTGGGTAGCCAGCGGTAATTGAGCTTTGCTTGTTGATACAAGTCAAGATTTGCCGGATCGTCCATTACGGAAACGATCGCTCCAATTCCCGCTGCTTTGAGTTGAGGAATTTCCTCTGGCAAAGGTTTCCGTACTCCGGCTAATTTTCCCGGAATCACCCACCAAAGGTTTTCTAGAATTGGTTGTGTTTCTTCCATTAGATACCTACGCAACAGAGGAAACTTGTAAGGTTTCAATCAGACGAATTACTCGATCGCGAATCTCATCCCGCACTCTGGGGAAAATCTCTGGTTGTTCGGCTGGATCGTCTAATTGCCAATCTTCAAATACTTCTCTTGTCAGCCATTGGGGGGGAAGATTTACTCCACATCCACAAAGGGAAATTACAACATCGAAATTTTCCGGTTTAAATTCACTCAAGGCTTTTGAAGTTTGGCGGCTAATATCTACACCTGCATCTTTCATTGTGGCGATCGCTTCTGGTCTAACTTCAGAAGCTTCTAATCCAGAACTGGTAACTTCAATTAAACCAACTCCCAGATGCTTGGCAAATCCTTCTGCCATTTGCGATCGAGCAGAGTTTTTTTTGCAAACAAACATCACTTTTTTCATGATTGATTTCTCTCTTTAATTAGTCTTACATTCTCAAACAACGAGGTTTGTAGGGTGCGTCAGACCGAAAATTTTGGGCAAGTAACAGTAATTTTTAGTTCTGACGCACCCTACGGATGATAACTTGCAAACAAACATCACTTTTTTCATTCTGCTAATCTTCTTATTGTGTATTTCATCTAATCCGAAAAGTCCTGAAAGTTGTTGGAAATTTGTCGATAAATAATTACGGCTAATTGTGCTCCTAAAATTGGTGCTATCCAATAAATCCAATGGTGTTGCCAAAATCCTCCAATAAAAGCGGGGCCAAACGATCGCGCTGGATTCATACTTGCTCCGGTAATTGGCCCCATAAATGCTGCTTCTAATCCTACGGTTAATCCGATCGCTATTCCCGCAAATCCTATGTGGGCTCGGCGATCGAATCCTGAGCCTAAAATTACAAACATTAAAATGAAGGTAAGAATGGTTTCTAAGACTAAAGATTGTCTCCAGTTTCCATTTAAAGGTAAAGTAGCTCCGAGTTTGGCAATTCTGCCAAAACTTAACCGTAATGCTGCGGAAGCTGCGATCGCTCCTAATATTTGTGCCAGAATATAAGGCAGGATTTTGTGTTTGGAAAAAACCCCTGTTGCAGCAAATCCTAATGTTACTGCTGGGTTAAAATGTGCGCCACTAATATGAGCTAATCCATAAATTAATGCTGCTACTACTGCGCCAAACACAAAGCTAATTCCCAGATGAGTTATTGCGCCTTTACTAATCTGGTTTACCATTATTGCTCCAGTTCCAGCAAATACTAGAATGAATGTGCCGATCGCCTCTACTACAGCTTCTCGCCAACAATAAGATATTTTGCTCCTCAAACCTTTAGAAAAACTCAATTTTGCCATTCTTTTTACCTTTATTTGTTCCTCCAAAACTAGAATTTTGCTTGTTTGCGTAATAACTCAGCTAATGTCAAATCTAGCTGGGCTTTACCATCAAATACTGTTCCAACTTTTGCTCGGTTAAAATGCACTTCGGCAAGGCGATATCCTTCTTCTGGTAAGGGTACATAACCGACGGTTTTTACTGCTTGAGGTGCATTCTTAATATAGAATTTTACAAACTCTCTTAATGCCGGATTATCTTGGGCTGCTTTGGCATTAACGTAGATAAACAAAGGACGGGCTAAAGGTTGATATTGACTGGCTTCTACGGTTTTTAAAGAAGGTGCGATCGGACCTTTTCCACTATTAACTGGAACTGCCTTTAACTTACTTTGGTTATCTTCGTAATAAGCTAATCCAAAATATCCCAAAGCATTAGGATCTTGGATTACTCCTTTGGCAATTACTTCGTCATCTTCACTAGCTGTATAATCGTTTCGGCTAGCATCAACTATGCCAATTACCGCTTCGGTGAAATAATCAAAGGTTCCTGAGTCTTTACCTGGGCCAAATAATTTTAAAGGTCGATCGGGCCATCCTGGTCTAACTTGATTCCAATTAGTAATTTTACCCTCTGCGGCTGGTTCCCACATTCTTTTTAACTCGGCTACAGTGATATCTTGCACCCAGTTATTTTGGGGATTAACTACGATAGTTAAAGCATCAAAAGCTACAGGTAATTCGATAAATCTTACCCCAGCTTTGTTGCAATTTTGCATTTCTTGGGCATTAATTGGACGGGAAGCATTTGCTATGTCTACTTCTTTGTTACAGAATTTTCTAAATCCTCCCGTAGTCCCAGAAAAACCAGTTTCTACTTTGGTGTTGGGATTGGTAGTTTGGTAGTTTTTGGCGATCGCATTCGTAATTGGATAAACCGTACTTGAACCATCAATTTTTATCGGTTTCTGCTGCGATTGTACCTCAGCACATGAGTTTAACAGTGCAGCTACACCAACAACTAAAGCAAATTTTTTTAATCTAAAAGCTTTGGGCTTTTCTGTCGTATTCATACAATAGCCTCCCCCAGTCAAATGAAGTAAGGGGTACTATCCATCATTTCAAAAAAACTTGATTTGTCAAGTAGATTTCAACAAAACTTGATGTTTGCCCTTTACTCTTGGCAGGTGCGGGCGGGGGCGATCGAACTAAAGCGGCGATAATCTGCTAAATACTGCTCTAAAGCTACAAATTGGGTTAAATTCAGGCTGTAATAAATCCAGCGTCCTTCTTGCTGCGAACGCACTAAACCCGCTTCCTTCAGGGTTTTCAGATGAAAAGAGAGTTTAGATTGACTGACCTCTAAATGTTCGCATAATTCACAAACACATAACTCTCTTTCCCGCAGTAGATCGATGACTTGGAGGCGCAGCGGGTCAGACAAAGCATGAAATCCGGCGCTGATTTGAGTTGGTGTGATTGAAGACTGTAGCATCAACTTTTTTTCATACATAACCTAATCTTAACCTTATTTTGGCATTTTTAGCACCGTTTATTTAAAATGAAACCTGTAACACAATTGAGAATTGGGAATGCTGCTACATTTAAGTACTTGGACAGAAGTAGAAGCCTATTTGGAAAAGTCTACAGGCATTATTATGCCAATTGGTTCCACAGAACAACATGGGCCCACAGGATTAATTGGTACAGATGCGATTTGTGCGGAGGCGATCGCTAAAGGTGTCGGTACAGAAATTAACGCAATGGTAGCACCGACAATTAATGTAGGAATGGCGCTACATCATACCGCTTTTCCTGGCACAATTAGCTTGCGTCCGAGTACAATGATTCTCTTAATTAAAGATTACGTAACTTGTTTAGCAAAAGCCGGATTTACCAAGTTTTATTTTATTAACGGACATGGCGGAAATATTGCCACAATGAAAGCGGCTTTCTCGGAAACTTACGCGCATTTAGCCGATTTAAATGTGCCTAATTATGAGCAAGTAAAATGCCAAGTTGCTAACTGGTTTATGTGTGGTTCAGTGTATAAATTAGCTAAGGAATTGTATGGAGATCGAGAAGGTTCTCACGCTACTCCCAGCGAAGTAGCTGTTACCCAATTTGTTTATCCCGAAGCCATTAAACAAGGGCAACTTTCGGAAGAAGTTGGCAAGGGACATAGTATTTATGGTGCGATCGATTTTCGCAAACGTTACCCTGATGGCAGAATGGGATCTAACCCTGCTTTAGCAACCCCGGAACATGGCAAACAATTTTATGATTTAGCGGTGAAAGAATTAAGTAATGGCTATTTGGAATTTCTCAATGCTGAGTAAGGGTTGACCTTTGTTTTTTCGAGGTTATACTCGTAATAGCTTTATTATGGTTAGCATGAACGCGATCGCTCCTAGTCCCAGTAACCTCGATGGATCTCATCAGCTTGTTGATTCGATCGGTAAAATCTTCATTATTGCCCACAAAGAACCAACTCAATTACTTGAAGAAAGTTTAACTAAAGAAAACTTTCAATATGAAGTTATCAGGCAAGAACACAAGCCAGAATATCAAACTTATTCTCGCAGTTATCTTTGCTTAATGAACCATCGTCACGCTTGGGAAAAAGCAATTCAGGAAAACAAACCAACTTTAATTATTGAAGCAGATTTTGTTCCGGTAATCGGTTTTGGCAAACTCCCCTTGCCTTTTAACCCGCATCAAAGCAATGTAGGAATTTCCTGGCTTTATACTTGTGCTGCTCAAGTTTATAGTGTTTCCAATGAAGGATATGCGGAAGGATTTTCTACTTCAATGGTGGCATATATTATTACCCCGCAATCAGCAAAGTACCTGATTGAATTAGCCGCAGAAATTAACGAAGAATACGGAACAAATGCTTATTCATCTTGGGATTCAGATATTGATAAAATTTTAAGGAAAAAAGGGCTAAGAAATTATATTCCATTTCGGAATTATGGCGAACATGGAGGATTACCGAATTTAGAACATTATCAAAATGGGTTGAGTAAAACTCATCGAGCCGATGTTTTATATGGAAAACTAGCATTTTTGCCTTTCTATGCTTGCGAAGAAAGGGGAGGAAAAGAGAAGTTATTAATCGTAAGAATTAAAGCTCGTTTCAAGGGAATCGCTCGTTTATTACTCGGTAAATTTTTGCGAATTCCGATAATTCAAGATTCCAGCACACCAGCAAGATTGATTAGTTTTGCTGTTCGCAGACATTTATCGTTTCGTCTATAAGTTTTAGCAACCAAATATGAAAATTTTCATTACTAGCGGCGCAAGTTTTGTTATTTATTTTTCGGAAATACCCAAGAAATTAAGATAGTTTTGGGTAGAATTATCTAAGGTGAATTGATTAAGCCATTCTGAATCAATTTGTTTAGTATTACCGGATAATATACTTAAAATTGCTTGTGCGATCGCACTACTATCCCCCACTGGTACTAAAAAACCATATTTCCCATTCGCTAAAATTTCATCAGAGCCACTCGGACAATTGGTAGCAACTACATTTGTTCCTACTGCCATTGCTTCAATAAGTACCGTTGGTAAACCTTCCCAAGCTGAAGATAAGACAAATACCGCGGCTCTTGCCATATAAGCAAAGGGGTTTTTCACAAAATTTAGCAAGGCGACATCATTTTCTAAGTTTAATTCGCTAACTAAGGATTCTAAGTTCGATCGCTCTCTCCCACCCCCCAAAATCATTAACCTCGCTAGTTGCTGTTTTCGTACTTCGGCAAAGGCTTTAATTAATGTGGGAAAATCTTTTTGTTTGACAAATCTTCCCACTCCTAAAATAACCGGAGGTTCCCCATTCGCAAACCAAGGATGATCTAAAGGTTCTTTTGCCATTTGCAAAATTTCCGGCGTAATTACTGGATTATAAATTGTTTGAATTCGCTCTTTAGGCAGTTTGGTAATATTAGCTAAATTCTGGGCAACTCCTTGGGAAACTGTGACAATTCCATCAGCCCAAGGGTAAAATATTCTAGAGGTTAAAGGTATTAGGCGAGCGGAAATTTGCTCTACTCTTTTCGCTTCTACAGAAACAGTAGTATGCTCAGTAACTACTACTCGTGTTGATGTTCGGGAAAGATGTTTGGCTAATATGGCTATTTCGTTAGTAAAGTGTGTAGCGGAAAGTAATATTTTTGGTTGTTCTTGTTGCAGATAATTTATCAATTTGGGCAAACTACTAGTAGATTGAAAACTAGTAGGCAATCGCCATCTTTTTCCTCGATCGAATTTGCTAGCGTTGAAGTCTACAATTCGCGCTTCTTTGCTGACTTGGGATAAATAGGTTCCTTCGGCTTTTAATAGTACCAAATCCATCTTTATTCCTTTTTCAGCAAAACCACTAACTAAGTTAACTATTACCCTTTCTGCTCCTCCTCCGTGAAGAGATCTCAGGAGAATAGCGATCGATGGGGATGTTTTCGTCATAATTAACTTTTGGAAAAACTAGTATATATGAGCGCACAGATTTCCATTATTAGATAATATGTCAAATCTCTCAAAAAAGCAAGAGAAAAAAGTAAACTTTTAGCCAATTTTTTCAAATTAAATTTTTATCGAAAACCACAGATAAATGCCAAAATAACTATTCTTATCTGCGTTCATCTGCGGTTAATTTTTGGTTATTCTTCTAACTCTTCTTCATCTTCTTCATCTTCTTCATAATCAGAAAATTCATCGCCACCGAAGCGAGGTTGAGCGGGAATAGCGGCGACGATCGCATCAATCACCTTAGAAACCGGAACAATTTCTAAACCGACATCAGGAAACTTTTGTCCTTTGGGAACGATCGCTCTTTTAAACCCAAGTTTCGCCGCTTCTTTTAACCTTAATTCCATTTGGGAAACGGCACGAACTTGTCCACCTAACCCAACTTCGCCAATTAACACAGTTTGCGGATCGACAATGCGATCGCGAAAACTCGCCACAACTGCGATCGCAATTCCCAAATCCACCGCTGGTTCTTCCACATTTAAACCACCAGCAGAAGCCACATAAGCATCCAACTTAGACAAAGGAATTCCCACCCGTTTTTCCAAAACCGCCAAAATTTGTAACAGGCGATTATAATCAACTCCCGTAGTTGAACGACGCGGACTAGAATAACTAGTTGGACTTACCAAAGCTTGCAATTCAACTACTAACGGACGAGTCCCTTCACAAGCAACAACGATCGCCGTTCCCGGTGCAACTTCATCCCGACTTCCTAAGAACAATTCCGAAGGATTAGCAACTTCTCTTAATCCCCGATCTGCCATTTCAAAAATGCCGATTTCGTTAGTTGCGCCGAAGCGATTTTTAACCGATCGCAACAACCGATGCGAAGCAAAACGATCGCCCTCAAAATACAATACCGTATCTACCAAATGTTCTAAAACTCTAGGGCCTGCGATCGCCCCTTCCTTAGTAACGTGACCCACAATTAACATCGTAATATCATCACGTTTTGCCACCTTCATTAACGCCGCAGTACATTCCCGAACTTGAGCAACCGAACCAGGAGCCGAAGTCATTGTCGGTAAAAAAATCGTTTGGATACTATCAATTACTGCTAAATTTGGCTTCAGAGATTCCAATTCCTTTAAAATCTCTTCCAAATCAGTTTCAGCTAACACATAAAGTTTCGGTTCATTTACTTCTACTTCCTCATCATTTTCTACTGAATTTGTCTGTTCTGTCTCTTCTTCCTCAGAATTAAAATTTTCACCAACTCCCAAACGAGACGCTCTCAACTTTACTTGTTGTCCCGACTCTTCGCCGGAAACATAAAGAATGCGCCGTGACTCAGAAAGTTGATTTGCCACCTGAAGCAACAAAGTAGATTTACCAATTCCGGGATCTCCACCAATCAAAACCAAAGAACCCGGAACTACTCCACCACCCAAAACTCGATTAAATTCTTCATAGCCAGAAGACCATCTCGCTTGCTGTCTTTCAGTAATCTGGGAAAACTTTAAAGACAACCTGGGTTTTGGTTCATCATTGGCGACTAATTTACCATCACTCCGAGTCTTTGCGGGCCAACTACCGCGACTGGGAAGCGTCGATGATTGGGTAATCAGTTGTTCTTCCAGTGAATTGTAAGTATTACAGGAAGGACACTTACCAAACCATTGTGGAGACTCGGCCCCGCATTCGTTACAGATATAAGAAGTTCGAGGCTTAGGCATTGTGATAATTGTAAAAAACTGTAAAGATTAGCTTGTAATTCTTAAGAAAGCTTGAAATCCAGCAAGCATAAGAATTTCGGCTAAAAACAACTGAACCCTTTAGGGTAATATCTTAATTAATGGTACTAAAAATTAATGAACAGAAACGCTACAGATTTAAGGAGCATTGAGTAACTTGGAAAGCCACAAAGAAAAGATTTTGGTGGTAGACGATGAAGCCAGCATTCGCAGGATTTTGGAAACTCGCCTGTCCATGATTGGCTATGATGTCGTCACGGCTGCCGATGGCGAGGAAGCCTTAGAAACCTTTCGTAACGCCACTCCTGACTTAGTGGTTTTGGATGTAATGATGCCGAAACTCGATGGTTACGGTGTTTGTCAGGAATTACGAAAAGAATCAGACGTGCCAATCATTATGCTAACAGCTTTAGGAGATGTAGCCGATCGGATCACAGGTCTAGAGTTGGGCGCAGATGATTACGTAGTTAAACCCTTTTCCCCCAAAGAGTTAGAAGCTCGCATTCGTTCCGTACTAAGACGGGTAGATAAAACTGGAATTTCCGGTATCCCTAGTTCCGGTGTAATTCATGTCGTAAATATTAAAATTGACACCAATAAACGCCAAGTCTACAAAGGTGATGAGCGAATTCGGCTTACTGGTATGGAGTTTAGCTTGCTAGAACTTTTAGTTAGCCGTTCAGGAGAGGCTTTTTCTCGATCGGAAATTCTCCAAGAAGTCTGGGGTTACACTCCCGAACGTCACGTTGATACCCGTGTCGTAGATGTTCACATCTCCCGCTTACGGGCAAAATTAGAAGATGATCCGAGTAACCCAGAACTGATTCTTACTGCTAGAGGTACAGGCTATCTCTTCCAAAGAATTATTGAACCGGGAGAGAAAGAATGAATTATTTGCTGTCTGCCATCTAAGGGAGCAAGGGAGCAGGGGAGGTGGATCGGATTTTACTTCGATTGGATGTTCCCCTTTGCTCTTTGCCTGGTAATTGCAGGTAACGATTAAGTTTTGTAGATGAATTTAGTTACGTTAAATCTAGGAATATTAGCAAATAATCGCTTTTGGTGCTAGGTTTTGGTTTACACTAAAGATCGCTAATAATTTCGCACAAGTTAGCGTCGGTTGCTTTTAAATAAACTATTACAAAAATTTAACTTGGCTAAAATTTGTTATATCTTAAAATAAGGTAGTAAAAATTAACAAACAGAAATTTTAGGTTAACAAATCTTGGCAATGGAAACTCGTAAAGAAAAGATTTTGGTGGTAGATGACGAAGCCAGCATTCGCAGGATTTTGGAAACTCGCCTGTCAATGATTGGTTACGATGTGGTCACTGCTGCCGATGGTGAGGAGGCTTTGGAAACTTTTCGTACTGCTAATCCAGACTTGGTGGTTTTGGATGTGATGATGCCGAAACTGGATGGTTACGGGGTTTGTCAGGAGTTTCGCAAGGAATCTAACGTGCCGATTATTATGTTAACGGCTTTGGGAGATGTCGCCGATCGAATCACAGGTTTAGAACTAGGTGCTGATGATTACGTGGTTAAACCCTTTTCTCCTAAAGAGTTAGAAGCACGGATTCGCTGCGTGTTGCGCCGAGTGGACAAATCAGGCGGTTCCGGGATTCCTAACTCTGGGGTAATTTCGATCGGTAATGTGAAAATTGACACCAATAAGCGGCAAGTTTACAAGGGCGATCGGCGAATTAGACTTACCGGAATGGAGTTTAATCTCCTAGAATTGTTGGTAAGTCGGGCAGGAGAGGCAATTTCTCGCTCGGATATCTTACAACAAGTTTGGGGCTATACTCCAGAACGGCTGGTAGATACCCGTGTGGTTGATGTTCATGTTTCTCGCTTACGGGCAAAATTAGAAGAAGACCCCAGCAACCCAGAATTGATTCTGACTGCGCGATCGATGGGTTATCAGTTTCAACGCTTGGGTGATTTCGGGGAAAACGAAAAATAATTATCTTAAATGGCAAGGGACAATAACCAAGTTTTCAAAACTCTCCCGATCGTTGTCGGTGCATTGGGGGGAACGCTACTTTTAGCCAACCGCTTTCTCACCCCAGAATTGACGGATTCTCAAGCTCGTTCCGATGCTTTAGGTGTATTGTTGAGTGCTTTGTTGATTTTCACTGGTTTACTTTGGCAACAAGTACAACCGCGATCGCCAGAAGCAGTAGAACTTAATGGTAAAGAAGGATTTGAACTCGCACCGGATTTACCAGAAGCAGTTAAATCAGAACTAGCTTGGGCATCCTTAATGTTGTTAACTAATAGCGCCACCCGCAGCGTCGTCGTTTGGGATCGAGGTAAAGTTTTATTACGGCGGGGAATTTTGGGCGATAACCCAGAAGTGAAACCTGGGGCAATCTTACAACGAGTTATTGAAAAACAAAAGCCAGTTTATTTAGTAGACCTGAAACTCTACCCCGGAAAGATTGAGTTTGATTATCTCCCCAAAAATACTCAAGGAGTAATTTGCCAACCTATTGGTAAACGTGGTGTTTTAGTCTTGGGTGCCAACGCACCCCGCAGTTACACTCAGCAAGATGAAAACTGGATTGCCGGAATTGCTGACAAACTAGATGTATGCTTCAACTACTACTTCAATAATGATGTTGCACCAGCTGAGATTTGATCAAAGTCTATGGTTATCTTGTATTGGCTGTTAATTGTCTTGATGGTTGTGGGAATTATTGGAGCTTTAGTTCCGGGAATTCCAGGCGCTAGCCTAATTCTAGTTTCTATTTTTGTCTGGGGCGCGATCGACGGCTTTACCCAAGGTGTCTGGATCGCTTTGGCAACTGCATTAGCTGTCCTGTTACTCAGTCTAGGCATAGATTTTCTGGCTGCTTACTGGGGCGGAAAACAAGCTGGTGCTAGTAAATGGGGCCAAATTGGTGCTTTTGTCGGCTTAACTTTGGGATTCTTTGGCTTTCTACCAGCCCTGCCTTTTGGCGGCCCACTTTTGGGGATTGTGGTTGGCCCACTACTGGGAGCTATTATTGGTGAATTCCTCTACCACGGGGAATTAGAATTGCCATCGAGAATTCAGCTGGCAACTAAAGCAGGTGTGGGTATCGTAGTTGGTACTTTGGTTGGTCGGTTGATTGAGGGTGTATTGGCGATCGCCTCAGTAGTAGTTTTTATCTTTACTACTTGGCCCCCTGGAGTTGCTTAGAGGGCAGAGGGACAGAGGGGAAATTCCATTAACTCCAAACTTTCTTCTGCCTGGGTTACTTCCTGGCTATTGAACACAGTTTTTCTGAAATAAATTAATTATTTTTTTAACAGTTTGTTCGCCAATTTGTGCAGTTATTTTTAAGTAAAAATTTAATTGTTTTTTAACAATCAAAAATTTTATTAATCCCTCTTAAGCATTGCTCAAGCCCGTAGTTTCCCTGAGTAAAAAAATTATAAAAAATAGGCTTTCAGCAATCGTTAAAACAGGTATTCAGTTATTTTTTAGTCGAACAAACTTCCTCCCATTTATTCAAGGAAAAAACTGTATTTAATAATACCAAAAATTGCAATTCAAGCAATGTAAGCTGCGAAAGACAACTTAAGCGAATTTAAGAAAAAAATTAAGTTGCGAAGGAGTTATCGATGTCGCAGACGAGTTTTGTTGGCAGCAGCTATGGCTTGGATCAACATGGGATATTACACACAGGTATACTTTTCTGGAATCTTTCCACCGCTGCACTTTATGAAGAATCAGCCCGTCGTCGGGAAGGGTTAATTTCTCATTTAGGGCCATTAGTAGTAAGAACAGGACAATATACTGGGCGATCGCCTAATGATAAATTTATTGTTAAGGAACCAGAAAGCGATCGACATATATGGTGGGGAAAAGTTAACCAACCTTTCGACCCCCTAAAATTTGAAAATCTTTATGCTCGGATGTTAGCTTATCTCCAAGGTAGAGATCTCTTCATTCAAGATTCTTACGCTGGAGCAGATCCAAACTATCGGATTTGTGTGCGAGTGATTACCGAAACCGCATGGCATAGTTTATTCGCCCGGAACTTATTTATTCAACCAAACCAAGAGGAATTAACTAACTTCATTCCCGATTTTACGATTATTAATTTACCCAATTTCCGCGCCGTACCAGATTTAGATGGTACTCGCAGCGATGCTTTCATTATTGTTAACTTTGCGCGTCGGTTGATTTTAATTGGCGGTACTAGCTACGCTGGCGAAATCAAAAAATCTGTTTTCACCATTCTTAACTACTTATTGCCACACAAACAAGTGCTATCGATGCACTGTTCTGCCAACATTGGCGCAGATGGCGATACCGCGATATTCTTTGGTTTGTCTGGTACTGGAAAAACTACCCTGTCGGCAGATCCTAACCGGACTTTAATCGGTGATGATGAGCATGGTTGGAGCGATCGAGGAATCTTTAATTTTGAAGGTGGTTGCTACGCTAAGGTAATTCGCCTCTCCCCAGTAGCAGAACCAGAAATTTACAAAACTACGCGCACTTTTGGCACAGTTTTGGAAAATGTGGCAATCAACCCAACTAACCGACGCTTAGATTTAGATGATGACAGTTTAACGGAAAATACCCGTGCGGCTTATCCCTTGTCTCATATTCCTAATGCTAGCCGTACAGGTTTGGGGAATCACCCGAAAAATGTCATCTTTTTAACTGCTGATGCTTTTGGGGTAATGCCTCCGATTGCTGAACTTTCTAAAGAGCAAGCAATGTATCATTTCCTCAGCGGTTACACTGCTAAAGTTGCCGGAACTGAACGGGGAATGGGTAGCGAACCAGAAGCTACTTTTAGTGCTTGTTTTGGCGCACCTTTTATGGCATTACATCCGAGTGTGTATGCTGAGTTGCTCGGAAAACTCATTTCTGACCATAATGTGAAAGTTTGGTTGGTGAATACTGGTTGGACTAGTGGCCCTTACGGTGTGGGACATCGGATGTCGATTAGGCATACTCGTGCTTTGCTAACAGCGGCGTTAACTGGCGCTTTGGATGATGTGGCGAAGGAGGAAGATCCGATTTTTGGTTTCTCTGTGCCAGAACGTTGTCCGGGTGTGCCAAAAGATGTGTTAAAACCACGTTTGACTTGGCACGATCCAGCGGCTTATGATTTGCAAGCACAGAAGTTGGCGAAGATGTTTATTAAGAATTTCCAACAGTTTACTGATGTGGTTGATGCTCAAGTAATGCAAGGTGCTCCGCGATTGGCGATCGCAGTTTAACCAAATTTGAACGAGGAGTCAAAGCCAGATTTCTTCAGCGAAAAAGTTTAATTCTTTGAGAAATCTGGTTTTTCCCATTAATTGAATCGCAGTACCCGCAAAATATTGCCAACACTCAACATCGATAAAATACTTCCGGCACTAAACACGCTTAAAATACTTCCGGCACTTCCGAAACTCAAAATACTGCCAACTCCGCCAATACTCAAGATACTACCAACGCTACCGATACTTAAAATACTTCCGGCACTACCAATACTCAAAATACTCCGGTAACTCGCTAAACTGAGAAAACCTGGTTCTGGTATCAACCAATTTTCATTCATATTTGTTCCTCCCGATCGAGAATCTCTTCAATGGTAAAAGGTAATTCCAATGGAAAATTTTCCATTGGTTGTTCCGTTTTCTTAGTAGCATCTGCTTGGTTTTTGAAACTCATAATTGGTAAACTTTGCGGTAATAAGTTTGATACTCTTGAGATAACAAAGGTTTCCACCAATCTTCATTATTTAAGTACCAGGCAACTGTTTTTCTCAAACCTTCTTCTACCGTAACAGAAGGTTGCCAACCTAACTGTGTTTGTAATTTGGTGGAATTAATTGCATATCTGCGATCGTGTCCCGGTCTATCTTTAACAAAAGTGATTAGTTGATTACAAGGACGCACTGGTAAATTAGATGCTAATTCATCCATTAATTTACACAAAGTATTTACTAAGTCAATATTTTTTACTTCGTTATTGCCACCAATATTATAAGTTTCTCCAGGTTTTCCACTATGAATTACCGTATCTAAAGCTCGACAATGATCTAGCACAAATAGCCAATCTCGAATGTTTTGTCCATCACCATAAACAGGTAAACTTTTTCCAATTAAGGCGTTAATACACATCAAAGGAATTAACTTTTCGGGAAACTGATAAGGGCCATAGTTATTTGAGCAATTAGTAATTATTGTGGGTAAGCCGTAGGTGTGGTAATATGCCCGAACTAAGTGATCGCTGCCAGCTTTGGAGGCAGAATAAGGGCTATTGGGTGCATAAGGTGTTGTTTCGCTAAAAGCTGGGTCGTTAGGGCCTAAAGTGCCGTAAACTTCATCTGTGGAAACGTGGAGGAAAATCGCTGAATCCAGAGAATTATTTTGCCAATGTTGACGGAAAGCTTCCAAAAGTGTGAAAGTTCCAACTACGTTGGTTTGGACGAAGGCATCGGGGCCTAAAATTGATCTGTCAACGTGAGATTCAGCAGCAAAATGAGCGATCGCATCAATCTTTTCTGACTCTAACAACTGATTTACTAAGGATCGATCGCAAATATTACCCTCTACAAAGCGAAAATTTTTTCTGCCCGCCAAAGATGCTAAATTATTACGGTTTCCGGCGTAGGTGAGTGCATCCAGTACGATTACTCGATCCTCTGGATAGCGATCGCACCAGTAAAGGACGAAATTAGCACCTATAAAACCTGCACCTCCCGTCACTAAAATCCGACGAGGTGTTCTAACTTGATTTTTCGGGAAAGTATGTGTCATTATTTGCTATTTTCTCCTCTCTCCGGTTTAAACTTTTTTCAGTCCGATCATAGAGAAGTCTATCAGTAGGTGTGAGGGAATAATTGTGACTCAGGTGGTTTTGGAACAGAAAAGCATTATAAATTTGGCGCAGGAAGGCAACCCAGAAGCGATCGCTGCCCTGATTAACCAGGTTATCGCGAAAAAGGGCATCACTGCGATCGCCAAGTGTAAAGATAATTGGTTGCATATCGTCCTGGTGGGTGATGAAATTCCCGATCGATCGGTTTATTGCCGTTTTATTATTGACGGAGTTAGCCGTCTTAACCCGCAAAACATCGATTTTGTGAGGATTTATGGACGTAAAAGCGACCACAAATGGCCCAGTTGGACGGAAGCATTTGATTTAGCCCAAATACCTTACTTTCCGCCCATTCCGCCCCAAATAACCACCGTTACTCGCCCCCCAGAACCGAGAAAGCGCAAACCACCAAAGTACAGAAAACTATCCAAAAAAAAGATTCGGTTACTATTAATGGGTGGTGTTACTTGGCTGATGGTAGCAGTATTAGGTGTAGTTTTCAGCTATCAAATTAACTCATCGAGTACCAATAAACGTCAGCAGTTAGAACCTTTAGAACAAAACGATCCCAACACTTCAGAAACCCAAACCCCAACTCCTCAAGCTACTAGAAAACCGACACCAAAACCTGCGGTTGTCACCTCACCTGCAATAAATAACAAAGATTTTATTACCATTAAAGCTGTAGGAGATATTGTTCCTGGGACAAATTTTCCTAATAATAGATTGCCCCAAAACCAGCAAGACTTATTTAAAAATGTCAAAGCATACTTACAAGGTGCAGATATCTTATTTGGCAATTTTGAAAGTACATTAACCAACTATCCCCGCACGGCAAAAGATACTAGCCGTCCAATGGTTCATGCTTTTCGTAACCCGCCAGAATATGCCAAACTTTTAAAAGAAGTTGGCTTTACAGTGATGAGTGTTGCTAACAATCACTCTTTCGATTTTACGGTGAAAGGTTTTGAAGATACTATTAAAAATCTAGAGAGTGTCGGAGTTAAAGCAGTTGGCAAGAAAGAACAAATTCTTTATAAAAACATCAAGGGTGTAGAAGTTGCTTTCATTGCTTTTAGTCACTTAGCTTGGCATAATTCTATAAATGATTTACCATCAGCGATCGCACTAGTCAAACAAGCTCAGAAAAAAGCCAGCATTGTGGTAATTTCTTTTCATGGTGGCGCAGAAGGAACAGGCGCGATGCGAGTCAGAAATCGCCAGGAAAATTTCTACGGCGAAAATCGGGGAAACTTAGTACTTTTTTCCCGCACAATGATCGATAATGGAGCAGATTTAGTATTAGGACATGGCCCTCATGTTCCCAGAGCAATGGAACTATATAAAGGCAAATTGATTGCTTATTCTTTGGGGAATTTTGTCGGATATAGAACTTTATCCACTAGAGGTGCATTAGGAGAATCATTGATTTTAGAAGTTAAACTTAACCCGCAAGGAGAGTTTATTTCCGGTAAAATTACCCCCGTACAATTAGATAGAAGAGGTATTCCTTCTCTTGATAAAGGTACTACGAGTATTCCGATAATTCGCAATTTAACTAAATTGGACTTTCCCCAAACAAATCTAAAATTTGAGCTAAACGGTCACATTATTAAAGAAGAAAAAAACAGTAAAAAGCCATAGCAAGCCCTAAGTTAGTAGTGGCGACTTCAGTCGTTCTCAGGTTAATTGGTAGGACTAAAGTCCCCACAACAAACTAACTTTCCTCATCCAATAAAGTTTCTAAAGCTGATTTAATTTCCCCTGGCGTAGTTGTGGAAGTTCCGAATTTACGGATTACAATACTAGCAGCTAAATTGCCTAAAACTGCTGCTTCCCAAACTGAAGCACCAGTACATAAACTTAAAGTTAAAGCAGCAACAACTGTATCACCAGCACCAGTAACATCAAAAACCTCTGTTCGATTAAAAGCAGGAATATGATCTGCTGATAAAGTATGACGATCGAACAAACTCATCCCAAATTCTCCACGGGTAATTAAAATTTGTTCTGCCTGAGTTAAATTCAATAAATCCTTTCCCGCTTGCGCCAAAACTTCAGGAGAAGAAATAGCATAACCCACAGCTTTTTCTGCTTCTGGTAAATTGGGAGTAAACAAAGTTGCACCTGCAAAACGGGGTAAATTTTTCTGAGAGTCAACAATAGTTAAAGAGTGACTCAAAGCCGCTGCAATTACAGGAGGAGTGAATACACCATCACCATAATCGGAACAAACTACTACATCAACTTTTCCTACTTGAGAACGAATGTAATCAGCTAATTGTAATTGCAAACTTTCCCCTGGTAAATCATCAGATTTGCGATCGACCCTAACAATTTGTTGCGTCACTGACTGACGGGCGTGCCCAGAAATTCTCGTCTTGGTCACCGTCGGACGATGCAAATCTAAAAAAATCCCACTAGTGTCAATTTTCGCATCTTCAAAAATGCGCCGCAAAGCTTGACCTTGTTCATCCTTACCTAATAATCCGACTACCTGAACTTGTGCCCCTAACTTGGCAAAATTATAAACTGCATTAGCTCCTCCACCAGGCACTTGTCTTGTTTGTTCGTGACGGATAATTAATACCGGAGCTTCCCGCGAAACTCTTTCTACTTGTCCAGTAAGAAATTCATCAAGAGTTAAATCTCCCACTACTAATACTTTAACTCGATCGAACTTCTCCAAAAATGAAAACAATCTTTCTGAAGAACTACGCAGTTGTTTAGCGAAAGATAAGTCCAAAGTCATAAATTAGGATTAAATCTGCCTTTATTTAACTAATTTGAAGTCCGCTAAGCAGGAGGTAAATTGTCCTGATTTATCTCAATTTCATAATGATAAACTTTGTACTTATACCTCTTTACTTCGCTATTTGTAGGAAAATCACGTTTTTTCACATTTTCGATCGCCAAGTCATCAAACTTCTGATAACCAGTACTGCGAGTTAATTTTGGTTCTCCGACAATTTTCCCTTTTGAAATATCAACTAAGACAGCAATTCCGGCTATCCCAACATTTGGTAATTTTTCTTTAAGCGGAGAACGAATTGTATCTGGAACTTTTTCCATTCCGGGTAGCAAGCTCTCTCCATAAGATTCTTTTTGAGTTTTCCACCAATTTAGATAATTTGTCTGTCCCTCCGCAACTGTAGTGTCCCGTTTGTTGTAAGCGTAAGTATTAGTATCTGAATTCGGAAGCACTCGTGGTTTCACTGGTGGCAAATCGCTTAAAGGAGTCGGATTATTTGGAATATCAGTTGGCGAATCACTAGAATCTAATCGGGCGAGAAATTGCTGATATACTGACATAAATTCACCACTGGAAGTTGGCGGATTTTTTTGAGTTTCAATTGGTGGTGGTAACTGCGTGTTTCTTGTCTCTTGAACCGAAGATGTTTCAGGTTTCAAGTCATCATTGTTAATATTTCTATTAGTTTCAGGTTTTTGCTTTCGCGAAGTTTCAGTATTTCTGCGATTATTTTTCGGGGTTTCTTGAGGAGACTTAGGAACCGTAGTCTGAGAACGACGGCGCGAACTTGGAGTTTTTGTCTCTGGAGTCGCTGAAGGAGTCGCTGAAGGAGTTGTAGGGCTAGGATTAGAGTTGTAAATTGGAAAACTTGGTGGTGGTGGTAAGGTAATTTCTGATTTTGCTTCCGGTAGAGAAGGTAAAAGATTTGTGGGAATTTGTCCCGGTGGTAGAGGTAAAGTAGGTTGGGTTCTCTGTTGGGCGTATTCTGGCAAACGCAGAATTTCCTCTGGTGTTAGTTGGACAACTTTCACGCTACGTCGATCGCTTGCTGCTACTGTTGGTTTATCAGCCATTGGTACTACTGGTTGATAAAACCAGAATAGCGAGTGCAATCCAACAGAGGTTAATGCTGCCACAACTAACGGCAAATTCATGGTTTCAGACAGGGTACTCATGCGTGAGATGTCAGACATAGCAGGTAACTCTAGCTAAGTGTTTCGCGATCGATTCTGGCGCTGGTCATATACGATATTAGCGACACAAAGCTTAGACTAACAGAAAAAGGCAAAAGGCTCCAAAGCTCCAAGACAGCCGGAAAATTTTTCCGTTCCTCCCAGTCCCCAGTCCCCAGTCCCCAGTCCCTAGTCCCCAGTCACCTTAACGATCAGCAAAGAGAAATAGTGTAATTTTAGGTCAGAGCGATCGCGCAAATCACAATAAACTAATTGCTCAGCTGTACTTGCCCGTTCCACCACATAACTATGCTGCAACAAATCTCTTTGCTGTAACATTTGCCAAACCTGCGGATAAACCGAACTCACCTTCATCAAAACCACCACATCCGCCCAATTTAAAATCGCCTCTAACTCTTCAACCCGATAAAGCGCAGGTAAAATCACCAAACGCTGATCCCGTAAAGTTAAAGGTAGCCCCAAAGCTGACGCTGCTGCCATTGGCGAAGCAACCCCCGGTACTGTCTGAATCTTGACTTCTGGATGTAGTTGCTGCAAAGTCGCCGCTAAATAATTAAAAGTGCTGTAAAAACTAATATCTCCCTCGCAGACAAAAGCCACATCCTCACCCCGCTGCAAATATTCCCACACCTGCTGCGCCGCTACTTGCCATGCAGAATTTAAAACCGCTTCATCCTGTAGGTAGGGAAATTTTAAAGCTAACTGCACCTGCTCAGATTGTAACCACTGGGAAACAATACCCTGCGCTATTCCCCGTTTGCCCCCAATCCCAGCCGGAAAAGCCACAACAGGTGTACTTTTCAGTAAATTTAATCCTTTCAGGGTAATTAATTCTGGATCTCCTGGGCCTACACTAATTCCGTAGAGAGTGCCTGTTTGCACGATGATTGACAAATTTTTGACTAACTATTTACTTTTCCAATCTAAGGCTAACAAAGCGTTTTTGAGATAATGTATCATTTTTGTCAAAAAAACCTAAGTAAAAATACTAAGATTAAATTAACCAAGCAAGCATAAAATTTTACTATAAGTTGAATAATCTGCTAATGTAGGATATTTTACACAGCAACTTTGTCAACTAAAACCCTGAAATTTCAGCAATTAGAACTAAAATGTCTTTACCTATTGTTATTTTACCTGGATATCTTGAGGGTGCAACTGCTTACATCCCCTTAGAAAAAAGCTTGCAAGCACTTGGTTTCCCTACCGTAACAGTACCATTGCGAAAACGAGACTGGTTGCCCACGGTGGGAGGTCGATCGATGATGCCAATTTTACGAATACTCGATCGCACTGTCAAACAAACATTAAAGCAACATAGAGCCTCTCAAATTAACTTAATTGGACACTCAGCAGGTGGTTGGATTTCCCGAATTTACATCGGAGAAAAACCATACACTATTCACGGCGATATTGTCGAATCCGAGCAACTTTGGGGCGCACATCCTCACGTTGCTACCCTGATCACATTGGGAACTCCTCATATTAGTTTAGAACGTTGGACAAAACGGAATTTAGATTTTGTTAAAGTTAACTATCCCGGCGCATTTTACCCCCAAATTAGTTATGTTTGTGTCGCCGGAAAATCGATTTTCGGAGCCAGAAAAAAAGGCAGTTGGTTAGCTTATAACAGTTATCAAATTACCTGTGGTAACGGTGAAACTTGGGGAGATGGAATTACACCAATTGAAGCAGCACATTTAGAAGGTGCAGAAAATCTCACTATTGAAGGAGTGAGACATTCTCCTAAATCACCTGGACTTTGGTATGGTTCCCCGGAAATTTTGCCATTGTGGACAAAGTATTTAATTTAATCGATCGAGGTCTTTTTGCTTTCAAATTTAGGCTTTTTCTAAAGAAGGTTCTCTGCTGGTATGAGCAATTGGCACTTCTTCCACTTTCGGGAGTTTCTCTACAGTTAAAGGAGAAGAAGGACTAGCACCAGATAAACGCTTGAGTAAATTCGGTCGCAAATCGTGTAATAAATAGATAATGCGATCGCCAACCTGCCATTCTTCCGCCGCCGCAACAATCATCAAACGTTCATCCCTTTCCATCAACAAAGGCACAAATTCCCCAGAATGAATTAACGCTTGTAAATGCGCTTGTTGAAAAGCAAAACCATCCTCTTTTAATTCAGTTTTACCCAACTTCGCTTTACCATCATTAAGATACTCATTCCAAGTTTTAATCTGTAAATGTTGTACAAAAGCTTGTTGAACTTTCTGATGATGGTTTTTATTATCATTACTTAATTGCGGATCGCGAGGAAATACCGCTAACACTCTTGGTGGGGAAAACTCTTCAGTTGCTCTTTGCGCCAACACCAAATTTACTTCCCCATTATTAGTCATCGAAACAAAGGTTCCCGCCGCAGCTAATCCGGCTTTTTCCAAAACTTCTGTATCTAAAGCACTACTTAAGAAAACCTGCAAATTTTCCTGTTCCGCTAGTTTACAAGCTTCAGGATCGGTATCAATTAAAGCAGCTGATTCACCCCTTTCTTGGAAAATTCGCGCAATCAACCTTCCTAAAGCATGAGAACCAACAATAATTACACCAGTTGCTTCTGTCGAAGTAATTTTTAGCGATTTAGCCAACAAACGCGCCGTTAATCCTTGGAAAAACACAGTCATAATAATTGTGAGAAAAACCAGCGCCTTAATTGAATCTCCCCCGTTAAAACCCCTTTGAGTTAACAAAATTGCAAACAAAGAAGCTACAGAAGCCGAAACAATTCCTCTCGGTGCAATCCAACTCACAAACAGTTTTTGTCGCCAATTTAGATCGCTATTCCAAGTACAAATAGCAATACTAATCGGGCGTACCACAAACATTAATACCAAAATGGTAAAGACGCTACCCCAACCTAAAACGAACAAACTAGCAATAGACAAATCTGCCGAAAGCAGAATAAACAACACCGAAATACTTAAGATAGTTAACTGACCTTTAAAGCGGCGAATCAAACGTTCTTCGGGAACAGAAGATGCTCGCAAAAGAATTCCCGCGACTACAGTAGTCATTAATCCTGATTCACTGCGGATCATTTGCGCCAGAGTAAATAAACCCCACAAACCCGCCAAAACGATTAAGTTTTTCAGTTCTTCCGAAATAAAACTGGCACGTTTGAGAATCCAACCTAGCAACCAACCCCCAGCAGCACCGATAATTCCCCCAATTCCCAAGCGCAAGAATAGACCGCTGAGAGCTAACAGCGGGTTAGCATTTGGGTTGAGGATGGTATCTAACACCACAACCGCCAGAATTGCACCTACAGGGTCAATTAACACGCCTTCGCCTTCGAGGAGGGTGGCAACTTGCCGATCGACCTTCACCTGCTTCAGCAATGGACTAACCACAGTCGGTCCAGTGACAACTACCAGAGAAGCATAAAGAAAAGCGATCGACCAAGGAAACTCACCCAACCAATGCGCCGCCATTCCCCCGCCAAGTAACGTAATTAGAGTTCCAATGGTCACCAAATTCCGTAAACTACCAGAAACCCTTCCCAGTTCCCGTAATTCCAGGTTTAACCCACCTTCAAACAGAATCACAGCCACCGAGAGTGCCACAATTACTTCTAAACCAGTACCCAACAAGTTTGGATGCAACACACCCAACCCATCTGGCCCTAACGCAATGCCAAACAGCAGCAAGAAGACGATGCTAGGAACCTTCAAAAATTCCGCGATCACCTGGGCGCTGATGCCTGCAATGATAGTAATTACCATCAACAGGGTGATTTCAAACGATCCTTCCATAAGTCTTCATGGTTGCAGGCCAACAATTCAAGTTAAAATGCCTCATTTTTAATGCACAAAAGCTTTGCGGATCTTGAGGGAGTTCACTGATTATTTGAGTGATGTTTGTTACGACTAAAATCACCGCAGAAAGGCACAGGGCAGAGGTTTTCAGGACAAAAGGGAAAATTTTGTTTCTTCCAGAAGCCAAAATTTGATTTAAAGCTTTTTTATTTTACTATCTGCTTAATCATTTCTTCATTATGCAACGATCCGTAAATATCTGCCAGTTGTTTCAGATAAGTACGTTGAGCCGCAAAGTCAGGATTCCGAAAGATCCCCGACTTGTTCAAAAAGTCGGGCATCTCCGATCGATCGGGCGTAAAAATCGAAATACAATCTGTGAATTTCTCACTGCGCCAAGTAAAAACTTCTTGAGCAATCACCCGTAAACCAACTGCTTCAGCAGCAGCACGGACACTCTCGGCGCTAACATCTAAAGAACGCCAACCAGTAAACTCATCAGGTTGCAGATTCGAGTACTCACCCATATTAGAATGATGAATCCAACCAAATCCTGTTTCTGTTAATTTAGCTGCCAATTCTTGCAGATAAGCGGTTAAAGTTGGGCGATCGGCATGAACTAAAGAATCAAAACTAAAAACAAAATCAATAGAATTATCCGCAATCATTGCCAAAGAAGAACCATCATTGACAAAATAGCGAATATGGCTGTATTTCTGAAACTTTTCTCGGCAAATTTCTATACATTTGTCCGATAAATCAACCAAAGTCAATTCCTGACACAAATCTTTGAGAAATCCTGTCCAGCGTCCCGCACCTGGGCCAATTTCCAAAATTCTTGCAGCTGGGACAAATGGATAAATCCGGGGCATTAAAACTGCATACCACTGAATCGGAATATTACCCCAGTTTCTCGACCATTCCGCCCCACCTTCAGACCAATCGTAAGTCTGATTCCAAGTCTGGTAGTTCTCCTCTAAAGTTGGCATGACACTCCTCTTGCTGTCTTGGAAATCCTGAAAGAAGAAAGGGAGTAGGGATGAGTACAATTGAAGGAACTTTTATTTACTATTCTCTCCCAGTCCCCAGTCCCTAGTCCCCTGTCCCCTTCATCTTCAATCTTTGAGCAATAAATAATAAAGTTGTCCTTTACTCTTCATTACTCCTGCCCGATCGCCAGCTGACCGACCAGTTCCCATAAACACATCCACCCGACCTGCACCTTTAATCGCACTTCCGGCATCTTGATCCAAGACAAAACGGCTGACTCGGCGAAATGTCATACCACCTCTGCCAGATGGGAAAGGTAAGGGAGTGCGAATAAAAGCTAAGGCACCGGGAGGCATTAACTCTTTATCGGTAGCGATCGATCTTTCTGCCGTCACCGGAACATTAGTAAAACCCATTGCTGGCGCACCACCACTGTCCCGAAAGAAAATAAACGGGTTATATCGTGGCAGATAAACGCTCAATTCTTGGGGATAACGGCGAAAAAAGTCGATCATGACCGGAATAGATAACCCAGCTAAGGGCAATTTCCCGTCTTTAGCCATTTCTCGACCCACACTAATGTATGGATGATCGGTTTTACCTGCATAGCCAACGCTCATAATTCTGCCATCAGGCAATTGCAAACGAGCAGAACCTTGAATGTGAATCAGAAAAGCTTCAAAGCGATCGCTCAACCAAGCTAGTTCTAAACCTTTTAGCGGCCCCTTGTCACCCTGTAAACCATCCTTGCCTTCCAGTTCCACCCTAGTTGGGTGCGGACGTTGCCAACTTTCAAAATCAGTTGGTAATCGGTAAATCGGATAGCGGTAAGTTGCAGTTGGTGTCAGACTAGCTCGATAAATCGGCTCATAATAGCCTGTAAATGTCACCGTTCCTTGATTATCGTGACCCACAGATTGGTAGAAAACAAACTCCCTTCTCACAGCGGCTTTTAATTGTGCTGCGGAACGAGAGTTAACTACCAACTGGCGAAACCTTACCAAACTGCGGCGTACCCGATCTAAAGTAATTCCCGGTACAGGATAATTAGCGTAAGCTTCCGCTGCTTTGGAAGTTCGCAAATATTTCAGGCTATTATCGATCGATCGTAGTAAAGCCTGTTTATCTCCCTTTTGACCGGGACGACCCCATAAGCGATCGTCCAAACCTAACTGTTGTTCCTGCGCTTCCGTAATCGGTTGCAGTGGTAGGCTACTGTTAGGAGTTGGCGTTGTCGGAGTTGGGATTTGAGCAAATATTATGCCCAAACTCAGGGCAAAAGAACCTAGCGTATTAATCATCAATCAAGTTTCTCGGTCAATACTGGATGTGAATATTGGTTCTACTCGAATTCCCACCACACGGGATGGTCGTACCACCATGTATTCTCCCTGAATGTTTTTAATTGGTACGTTAATAAAGTCCTGGGAGGAAGATTTTGGTACTAGTTCCCCGCTATACCACTTTTGAAAGTCTTGAATTGTCGGGAAACGCACCTCTTCCCTGTGACCACCTTCGATTAATAGGTGTACTGCATATTCAGAAGGAGTTCTGGGCATAATAGAAAACTATTCTCTACTGTATGGAAACATATTATGGGCAAAAGTTGCTTAAAGATCTGACAAAATTTCCCGGAAATGTCCCATTCAATCACTTAAGAAAATAAATTATACCTTCCCAGCTGCGCTTCGATCGCACTTGGCAGCATTTGATTTAATTCTTCAGCATCTTTAAACCACAACCTTTGGTACTTTGGCAAGTCAAAGGGAAACTGTCCCTTCATTTGCTCTCGTTCCATTTCCACTAACAAAATTTGTTCGCTACGCTTGCTTTGTAGCGCATAACCCAGTTCTAAGCAAACTTTCGGACTGGGAATTAATTGTGCTGGCGTTTTTCCCTCGCCTTCCCAACGGGTAATTGGTGTACTATCAGCAATAAATAACAAGCTTTTGCGGATTTTCCGCATCACAATCTCACTCAACCGCAGCGGGCTATCTGTGGGACGTTGTGATTCTACCAGTTTTAAGGTCAGGCGCGATCGCTCATTCAATTTTTCCACCGTATTCTGCAACCCTTCCCGTAACGCCTCACTCGCCAAAGCATATTCCTTTTGGTAACACAAAAAAATCGTCGGTTCTAAATCTGCCATCACCGACTGCTTAGTGAAATATATCTCATGGCTGCATAAGTCAATGTTGGCAATGGCATAGCCACCACTACCCTCAATATAAAATTCTACCGTTTCCCCATCCAAATATCTTTCAAACCAAGGCGATCGCTTGACCTCCTGGCTATCTTCCAAAAAATCCGCCCGCAACCCCGACTTTAACAAACTATTCTTACTGAGGCGCAAATCATGGGGACGCTTCTCCAGTTCTTTTAGTGGCTCATACTTCTGGAGATACCAAGCTCTCAGCGCAATAATCGCCATAATACTTAAATTTAATTTAAATAGCAAAGTTTTCAGATCTTATATTTTAAACTTTTTTCCCAAAACTTGCTTCTATACCTAAATCTCAAAAAAATTCTGTTTAAAACGACAACACCCAAGCCTTACTTGTCGAGTGATTTCCTTTAATTGGTAATACTATCTAGAGTTGCACTGATTTAAAATCTCCGATTCTCTCGGCTCAAAAACCAGTTCTATTGCTCTCAGTTAACCAGCTTAGGAAATATCAATGTTCCGGTTGGGTGTTGTGTTTGGACGAGACAGACGTAAATTAAACAGCTCTTTTTCCTCTTTTTTTTAACTAACTTGACACTGGGCTGTTCGATCTGCCAGGGAAGCTTTATTGCTTCTACTGTTAGAGTATCAGCACTCTTATAAGAGATCAAGTATGCGAAAAGAAACTTTACCTTAATTAGTGTCCACACTCTCGCAACTAGCAAATTAAATCTCTAGAAAGCTTTCCCTGCAAAGGTTACGCTGTTTTTAACAAATAACAAAATGTTAACTAACATGGCTAAATTTGACGGTTTGTAAAGGCAATTTACATTAATTTCTGCCTCATCAATTTCCCAAATTTAGCTTTTCATCACCACCTAATTGTTAAAAAAAACCGCCCTTCCCAGGCGGTGTAAAAGCAAGTATACCGAGAAAAATTAATCGCTAGTTAGCTAATTTCTAAGCTTCAGCTTGGTTAACAATCTACATACTTAACCAGAGCAAAAATTCTCTGAATAGGCGATCGCTAATTCCGAAAACTGAATCACATTACAACACTGCTAAGTTGGATCGATGGAAAAGCTAAAATTCGTTTTTTCTACTCTTTTTGTGAAGCTAAGGGAAGTAGAAATAGATAAAACTGACACCAAATAATCAGGCTAGTACAGCAAAATGAAGTTTAAGTTAGCAGAGTTTTTCGATCTATTTAATTCAGCAAATCGCATACAGAAGCCAATTATTTCCCTCGCAAACAATTATTCCAAATTTTTGCCGTAATAATTAACAGTAGAGCGATACATCCTCGCCACATTCATCAGCTAAGTAACACAACGCCCGAAACCGTAAGTTAGAAACTTCTTCGTAAAGCGGATTCAACTTACACAATGGCGGAATGTGAAACAAGGTACAACCAAAAAGCTTCACATCTCGTTCAAAAGGACATTGCGCCGGAATCATTTCACACAACCGATGTGCTAATTCGGGATCTCGAACATCCATATTGTCGAGTACCTGGCGCAAAGGTTGCAGCAAATCAAAGCGTCTTTTAGAACGGTGATGATTGCCTTGGTTTTCAACTGCTATATTTCCTGGCTCTGTCCAAATCCAGGTTGAAACCGATCGGTCTTCTATGGTAGAGTGAGATACATTCATTTACTTTATAACTCCTAGTTTCCCTAGAGGTACATAGATTCCTCTATTGGTTGACTACATATTCTCAAATGGTTTTACGGGATTTCCACCTCCATTTGAGTGATTTTTCACTGGTCAGAGTTCCGAAAAACTCCGACTTATGGATGAGTTGTGGCTTTAGCTTAGCTTTCCTCAACTCCATTTTATACTGCCTAGAATCAGGATGTTTTGCTTCCGTAGAACTAACGAACTTAGATGACAGCCCGGTTCAGTATACCGACTTTAGAGAAGCGGTGACAACCCAAAAAAATTTGAGTAATTCTACTCAAGACAAAAAGGCGATTGGTGAATAGGTAGAATTACCGGAATCACCAATCACTAACTAGCGAATACCCAAAATGGAGTATATCTGGAACTAGAATTTTCGAGCGAGAATTTTCCGAGTTTCTTAAGAAGCTACCCTAGCAGTAACGCGACGACGACGACCTGTAGTTTTCACTGGGGGTGCTTCTGGTGCTTGTAAGAGGAAGACTAACAGCGGACGACTTTGCAGTTCGCGCCGTAGTAGTCTAGCAATTGCTTGTTCTAGTTGCGCTTGCAACCCAGTCCAGTCTACCTCTACTTCTCCAGTATCGAAGTTTCGGGCAAATTCGCGCCAGCGATCGCTCAATAAATTTTCAATAGTTTGTTGCACCAATTTTTGCAGTAAACTTTGCTCAACCGCAGTCACCACACCGCGCAAATGCACTTCTGGTTTAGCAACTAATTTACCGTCCCAATCAATCGCAGAAGCTATAGTAACTACCCCATCTTCCGCTAATTGTTGCCGTTCTTTGAGAACATTATCGTGAACCACACCAGCACTATCTACCAGTTGTAAACCTGAAGGTACTTTACCCCCAATAGCAATACTATCTTCCGAAAGTTCCACAATATCGCCATTATCGATAATCACCATATTTTCTGCCGGAACACCCATACTTTGAGCAGTTTGGGAATGTTTTACTAACATCCGGTGTTCGCCGTGAACTGGTAAAAAGAACTTCGGACGAGTTAAAGCTAACATTAGTTTTTGGTCTTCTTGACAAGCGTGCCCAGAAACGTGAATGCCTTTTTCTCTACCGTAAATTACATTTGCACCTTGGATCATCAACTTGTCGATCGTATTCACTACTGCGATCGTATTTCCCGGAATTGGATTAGCAGAAAAAATGACCGTATCACCTTGGCGAATTTTAATATGAGGATGTTCCTGATTAGCAATTCGCGTCATCGCCGCCAAAGGTTCCCCTTGCGATCCAGTAGTCAGAACTAATACTCGATCGTCCGGTAAATTTCGCGCTACGTGCCAAGGTTGAAGTAAATTATCGTCACATTTGATATAACCTAAATTCCGTGCATGAGCAATCACATTTAACATGGATTTACCCAACAGCGAAACAGTGCGATTATGCTTCTTAGCTAATTGCAAAACGATATTGATTCGGTGTACCGAAGAAGCAAAAGTAGTCAGCATAATTCTCCCAGGTGCTTGGGAAAAAATCCGATCTAAATTAGGATAAACCGACATTTCCGAAGGTGTTTGACCCGGAACTTCCGCGTTAGTCGAGTCACTCACTAAACAAAGTACACCTTTTTCCCCATGTTCAGCTAACCTTTGGAAATCAAACCTTTCTCCGTCTACGGGAGTGTGGTCAACTTTAAAGTCACCTGTGTGAATAATCACTCCCACTGGGGTATGAATAGCCACAGTAAAACTATCAGCAATTGAGTGAGTATTGCGAATAAATTCCGCAAAAAAGTGAGAACCAATTCGCACAAGATCGCGAGGTAATACTGACCTTAATTCCGTGCGGTTACTCACTCCTGCTTCTTCCAATTTCCCCTGCAATAATGCCATTGCTAAACGGGGCCCATAAATCACCGGAATATCAAATTGTTTCAAGTGGTAAGGAATACCACCAATATGATCTTCATGACCGTGAGTAACGATCATGCCTTTAATTTTATGGCGATTTTCCTTCAGATAAGTAGTATCTGGTAAAACAATATTTACCCCGTGCATTCCATCAGTGGGAAAAGCCAAACCAGCATCTAAAAGGATGATTTCATCATCGTATTCAAAAATGCAGGTATTTTTGCCAATTTCGTGCAATCCCCCCAAGGGAATAATTTTTACTTTTGAATTTGTATCTTTAGTCATTTGCATCCTTTGATTTTAGTAACAAGAAACTTGGTATTTACTAATTAGTATTCGGTAATTGGGTAATTTAAACTTCAGATTGAATCCTCAATCTAATCTTCAAAAATTGCCCAGTACTCCTTACTTGTTAGCTGTGAATTTTTGTCTAACTATCCAGAGTTTTAAGGAAAGTAAGTATTCAATTGTCAAAAACTTTTCCCTATCATTACCTATGAAAGTAAGGAAAGTTTTTCTAAGGCTGTTTTTAGTTTTTGAATTTCTTCATTTGATGGTTCACAAAGCGGTGGGCGAACGCTACCAACATCCCAACCTTTTAATTTTAAAGCTGTTTTTACGAGAATTGGATTTGTGGTGATAAATAGGGCTTTAAACAAGGGAAAAAGTTCTAAGTGAATTTTTAATGCTTCGGCAGTTTTACCTGCTTCAAAAGCTTTTACCATTTGTTGAATTTGATTGCCTACTAAATGGCTAGCAACGCTAACTATTCCTGTGCCACCAATTGCTAACAAGGGCAATGTGAGAGAATCATCTCCAGAATAAATCTCGAATTCTGGTGGGGTGAGATGGCGAATTTGACTAGCTTGATCCATACTACCGCTAGCTTCTTTAATAGCAACAATATTAGGAATTTGTGCTAAACGAGCCACGGTTTCTGGCGCTAAGTTTTGCCCAGTCCGACCAGGTATATTGTAGAGCATTATCGGCAAATCGGGAGCAGATTTGGCGATCGCCTGAAAATGCTGATAAAGTCCTTCTTGGGGTGGCTTGTTATAGTAAGGAACCACTTGTAAAGAAGCATCTATTCCTAGTGTAGCGGCTTTTTGCGTCGCAGCGATCGCGTCTTTTGTAGAATTCGCACCTGTTCCCGCAATAATTTTGGCTTTCCCAGCTACCGCCTTTTGCACTACCTGAAATAACTCAAACTCCTCTTCCCATTTCAGCGTCGGAGACTCCCCAGTAGTACCACAAATCACAAAAGCATCTGTCCCATTTTCCGCCAAATGTCCCGCTAATTGCTCTGCAACTGCGTAATTTACACTGCCATCTTCTTTATAAGGCGTAACTAAAGCGGTAATTACCCGTCCAAACTTTCCCACACTCTTTTCGCTCCTAATAATTTTTCTGACTAATTATATTTTTAATTTTTGCCCGAAACAGCCAATTCAGGAGGAGAAGGCAAATTTTCTTTAACCAACAATTCGGCAATTTGAACAGCATTCAAAGCTGCACCTTTGCGAATTTGGTCGCCACTGAGCCATAATTCTAAACCATTAGGATTAGAAATATCTTCACGAATCCGACCCACTAAAACATCATCTTTACCGCTTGCTTCCATCGGCATCGGGAAATAATTAGCTTGCCAGTCTTCCACCAGTTTAACCCCTGGCGACTGACTGAGAATTTCCTTAGCTTTTGCCACCGGAAAAGGGCTACCAAATTCTAGGTTAATCGCTTCGGAATGCGCCCGTAAGACGGGAACCCGAACACAAGTTGCCGTAATTCGCATTTCGGGGTTAGCAAAAATTTTCCTGGTTTCGTTGACCATTTTCATCTCTTCTTCACAATACCCCAATTCGTTCAATTTGGAGTTATGCGTGAACAAATTAAATGCCAAAGGATAGGGGAAAATCTCTGTTTTTGCCTCTTCGCCTTGTAAAATTGCCTGTGCCTGTTCCTTCATTTCTTCCATTGCTCTGGCACCGGCACCGCTAGCAGATTGGTAGGTGGCGGCGACTATCCGTTGTACTGGCTCTACTTGGTGTAAAGGCCAAACTGCCACAGCCATTAAAATGGTCGTACAGTTGGGATTGGCAATAATTCCTTGGTGAGTAAATGCCGCTTGAGGATTAACTTCTGGCACTACCAAAGGCACGTTAGGTTCCATGCGAAAAGCACTGGAGTTATCAATTACCACTGCCCCAGCTGCCACTGCTTTCGCTGCCCAAAGTTTGGAAGTGGAGCCCCCAGCTGAAGCCAAGACGATATCTACATTGTTAAACGCTGCTTCGCTCACTGCTTCCACTGGCAGGCTTTCTCCAGCAAACTGGATAGTACGTCCAGCCGAACGGGGAGAAGCCAATAATTTTAAATCAGCCAGGGGAAACTGACGACTTGCCAGCAATTCTAGGAACTCAGTCCCTACGGCTCCAGTTGCGCCTAAAATTGCGACTCGATAAGTTTTTGACAAAGTACATTCCTCCGATGTTGGTGCTAAAAGGTTGAGATTTCGTTAAGTATAAGTTCTAGTTGTGAGTTTTTCTACAGTTATCCAGGTTTGGGTTTCAGGAATTCTACTGGGTATTTTAACTAGGTTTAGCAGACACTCTTAACCAATTGACTCTATGAGTAACCAGATTGCTTAAGTTGTTGAATGCGATCGACTACTTTATTGTTTAGCTATTCCGTAATTTAAAAACATATACACTAATTATGCAAATTTTACAAAATTCTCGATCTTATAGATTAAAGATTATCCTCGAATTTAGCAACAAATGAGTATGCTATATGTACTATTATCAGATACGAAACCAAAACAGAAAAGCACCACCTCACGCTTGAGGCTGAAGTCAGAACCGACTAATGCGCTTCCAGTTTGGCAAATATCCAGATTAGCTGGTTACTTGCACCAGCATATCACGGTGTAAGACCTGCGATCGGGGATAGTGCAAAAGTTGAGAGCAAAATAGCCTCAAAGTAGAGACTAAGGTAAGCTAACAGGCGTTTGCTGGAAAAGCCAGGGCAAGCATTGCTGAGAAAATAAAGCCCTAGCTCCTGTTTTAGCCAGAAAACACTAAATTTTAGTTATTCGGAACCAGAAAATTCATGAAAGTCACCCAGGAAAAGCTTCCCGCTAGCCAGATTGGTCTGGAAATAGAAATTCCCCCTGAAATGTCCAAAAAAGCTTACGAGCAGGTTCTACAAAACCTAGCCCGCACTGCCAACATTCCTGGGTTTCGCAAAGGCAAAGTACCGCGGCAAGTACTCCTGCAACGCTTTGGTACGGCGCGACTTAAAGCAGCCGCGTTGGAAGATGTGATTCGCGATGGTGTACAACAAGCTGTAAAGCAAGAGCAGATCGATGCTATTGGGGAATTTTATCTCAATACTTCCCAAGAGGAATTAGCAGAAAAGTTTCAACCAGGAGAAACTTTAACCTTCTCAGTCAAGGTAGATGTACCACCAGAGGTAAAACTAAACCAATATACTGGTTTAAACATTCAGGCTGAAGAAGTCAAATATGACCCAGAACAAGTTGAGGGATTTTTGACCGAACGCCGCCAAGAAAATGCTACTTTAGTTCCCGTAGAAGGCAGAGCCGCTGCTAAAGGAGATGTAGCAGTAGTAGATTTTCAAGGTCGGATAATCAGTGAAGGCGAGGGTGAGGATACCCCGATTCCTGGTGGCGAAGCTCAGGACTTTCAGGTAGAACTAGCCGAAGGAAAGTTTATTGAAGGATTTGTCGATGGCATTATGGGGATGAATCCAGGAGAAACCAAAGAAGTTTCCGTAGAATTTCCCCAAGAGTATCCCCAACAAGATTTAGCAGGTAAACCCGCTGTTTTTACAATTACCCTCAAAGAACTGAAGGAGAAAGAGTTACGGGAACTTAATGACGACTTTGCTCAAGAAATCAGTGAGTTTCAAACCTTGGCAGAGTTAAGAGAAAGCTTAGAAAAGAGATTTCAAGAGGTAGCACAAAACAAAACAGAAGCAAATAAAACTGAAGCGATTCTCAAAGAACTGCAAAAGCAGATAGAAGTAGATTTGCCAGAAACTTTGATTCAGCAGGAAGTTGATGCCATGCTGACTCAGACAGCGATTCGCCTGAGTAATCAAGGCGTGGATGTGAGAAAATTGTTTACTCAGGATATGGTGGCGCAAATGCGGCAAGCGTCGCGGGGAGATGCGATCGAACGCTTAAAACGTTCTTTAGCTCTCAAAGAAGTAGCAAAACTAGAATCTATTGAAGTAGAACCTGGTGCGATCGCAGCCAAAATTAAAGAATTAACAGAAGAGTTTGCCGACGACGATAATATCGATCCAGAAAGACTCCGCGAATTCGTAGAAGAAGACCTACTGAAAGATAAAATCATTAGCTGGCTAACAGAACATTCTCAAATTGAGCTAGTACCAGAAGGTACATTAAGCACCAGTACTTCCGAAGCAACCGAGTCAACCACAACGGAAGCAACAGAAACTCCCGAAGCAACCGAGTCAACCACAACGGAAGCAAGTTCAGAACCAACCAGTGCCACTGAATAATTGATGAATTGATACTAGTGGGAGAATTTTCCAGGTACGTTGTTGCCCTAAAGCGCAACAACGTACTTTTTGTAAATTTATTCTTTAGTTGTCTAGAGAACCGCGATCGCTGAAAATTGGCAGTTACAAAATAACTAAAATTTGATAAGTATTGCGAAGATTTTTCGCTGCTTAACTAGAGGTAGAATTAAAGAGAAGAATAAAGTTTCAGGAGATAGCCAAAAAATAGCGTTATTCGATATAACGGATATAGTTACCTAATTCACTTAGCAGTCTCAGTTAACAAAACTCATTGCTAGCTGTCACCCATTGATTATTCTTTTAGAGTTTGCGCCAAATGGAAATTTACAGCCAAAACCCAAAGCTTATGCTCCCAATGGTAGTCGAACAGTCTGGCATGGGAGAACGGGCTTATGATATTTACTCCCGTCTGTTGCGGGAAAGAATAGTGTTTCTGGGTACGCAAGTTGACGATGATGTAGCAGACTCCTTAGTAGCACAACTACTATTCTTGGATGCGGAAGACCCAGAAAAAGACATTCAACTGTATATCAACTCTCCAGGGGGTTCAGTGACAGCAGGGATGGCAATCTATGACACAATGCAGCAGATTCGCCCCGATATTGTCACAATCTGTTATGGTTTAGCTGCCAGCATGGGCGCGTTTTTACTCACAGCGGGAACTCATGGGAAACGGATGTCTTTGCCTAACTCCCGGATTATGATTCACCAACCATTAGGTGGTGCCCAAGGTCAAGCAGTGGACATTGAGATCCAGGCCAAAGAAATTCTTTATCATAAACGTAAGTTAAATGAGTTGTTGGCTTATCATACGAGGCAACCTCTAGATAAAGTAGAAGTAGATACCGATCGCGATTTCTTCATGTCAGCAGCTGAAGCTAAAGACTACGGTCTGATCGATCGGGTAATCGTCAAACAAAACATTCCCTTGTCGGGAAACGCCGTTAACACACTCAAATAAGAGGCAGTTATGTCTAAATACGACTCCCATTTAAAATGTTCTTTTTGTGGCAAGTCTCAGGAGCAAGTACGCAAACTGATTGCTGGGCCGGGAGTCTACATCTGTGATGAATGCGTTGACCTGTGTAACGAAATCTTGGAAGAGGAGTTGTTGGATACCAGTCCTTCCACTCCTCAACCAACTAACAGGGCAGAACCAGCACAGAAGCGGCGTTCCCGCTCGGCTCATCTTTCGCTCCATCAAATTCCTAAACCAAGAGAGATTAAAAAGTATTTAGATGAATATGTAATCGGTCAGAATGAAGCCAAAAAAGTTTTATCGGTAGCTGTCTATAACCACTACAAACGTCTCAGTTTTATCCAGTCGAAAAACAATGGCAAAGTCAGCCCTGACGACAGCGTAGAATTACAAAAATCTAACATTCTGCTGATGGGACCCACTGGCTGCGGCAAGACACTGTTGGCGCAAACCTTAGCAACTATGCTGGATGTGCCGTTTGCAGTGGCAGATGCAACAACTTTGACCGAGGCAGGTTACGTAGGGGAAGATGTAGAAAACATCTTACTCCGGTTGCTTCAGGTGGCAGATTTTGATGTAGAAGAAGCCCAACGAGGGATTATTTACATCGATGAAATTGACAAGATTGCACGAAAGAGCGAAAATCCTTCGATTACCAGAGATGTGTCTGGGGAAGGAGTACAACAAGCTTTACTGAAAATGTTGGAAGGAACGGTGGCTAATGTACCGCCCCAAGGTGGACGGAAACATCCTTACCAAGACTGCATCCAACTTGATACCAGCAATATCTTGTTTATTTGTGGTGGTGCGTTTGTTGGTTTAGAAAAGATTATTGAACAACGCATTGGTAAACGCAACTTTATGGGGTTTGAAATTGATCCCAATGGGGCGGAGATTAATAAACCACGAGAAAAGAGAACTGCCGATCTTCTGAAGCATCTGGAACCGGATGATTTAGTGAAGTTTGGCATGATTCCAGAATTTATCGGTCGGATACCTGTGGTAGGAATGGTGGAACCGTTGGATGAGGAAACCTTGACGGTAATCTTGACTGAACCCAAGAATGCTTTAGTTAAGCAGTATCAAAAACTGCTGAAGATGGATAATGTCCAATTAGAGTTTAAACCGGATGCGGTGAGAGCGATCGCTCAAGAAGCCTATCGCCGCAAAACTGGTGCCAGAGCATTACGGGGCATCGTCGAAGAGATTATGCTCGATGTCATGTACGAGTTACCCTCCCGCAAAGATGTTACTCGTTGCCTGATTACCAAGGAAATGGTAGAAAAACGCTCTACTGCCGAACTCCTGCTCCATCCTTCCTCTTTACCAAAACCAGAATCAGCTTAAAATAGTCGTTGGTCGTTGGTAGTAGCTAAGAACAAATTAAATCTAAAGCAAGTTGCTAGTAGAAATAATTGGGATTAAGATCGAGTACGTTGTTGCGCTTCAGCGCCATTAGTGCTGAAGCACAACAACATACCTGATGACCAATAACTAATGACCAATGCCATTAATTAAAATTCGTGGTGTCGAGCATTTTTACGAATGGATTCGCAGCCAAACTGATACAAAAAAACCAGTAATGGTTTTTGTTCACGGTTGGGCGGGTTCTGGCAGATATTGGGAAAGTACGGCTGAAGCTTTAGCAGAAGATTTTGATTGTTTACTCTACGATTTACGCGGTTTTGGTCGTTCCCGGTTGCCTTTATTACAAGTAGAGGATGCAGCTACTTTAACTTATGAATTAGAAGAATATGCGGAAGATTTAGCAGCATTATTAGATGCCTTTCAGTTAGAAAGAGTTTATCTTAATGCTCACTCAATGGGTGCTTCTGTGGCTACCCTATTTTTAAATTTGTATCCCCAGCGCGTGGAAAGGGCAATTTTAACTTGTAGCGGCATTTTTGAGTATGACGAAAAAGCTTTTGCTGCTTTCCATAAATTTGGCGGTTATGTGGTGAAGTTTCGTCCTCGCTGGTTAGGAAAAATTCCCTTAGTGGATAAACTTTTCATGCAGCGGTTTTTACATCGTCCCTTACCAACTGCGATTAGTCGAGCTTTTTTAGAAGATTTTCTTACAGCAGATTATGAGGCGGCTTTAGGAACTATTTTTACTTCTGTGAGTAAGGAAGCATCGGAAATAATGCCGCAAGAATTTACTAAATTAACAGTGCCAACTTTGTTAGTTTCCGGGGAGTTTGACTTAATTATTCCCGCAGAAATGGGGCGACAAGCGGCAAATTTAAGCGATCAGGTTGAGTATGTCTTAATTCCGAAAACTGCTCATTTTCCGATGTTGGAAGATGCAGAAACTTACTTGGAAAAAGTGAGAGAATTTCTGGGAGTTGGTGACAAAATTAAGGCTTAGTTGTAGGGTGCGTCAGACTATAAATCTGCTTGAGAGCATCAAGGTTTGGATTTCTGACGCATCCTACTAATTGTGCTATTTCAGCCAAATTTGGTATTATATTATTTTTGTTGAAATTGAGTTAATAACCAACTATAAACTTGTCCTTGATCCATTTGTCGAGTTCGCCGGAAAGCTTCGTTTAATAGAGAAATTTCTAATCCAGGTAATACGTGAGATTGAGTAATCCGGCGACTGCCATTATTTTCAATTAAAAAAGCAATAACTTGGACATTTGGCACATCGACAATCCAGTATTCAGTTACTTTTAAATCTTCGTAGATTAGTCGTTTTTCGCCTTTATCATCGGCTAATGAAGTGTTAGCAACTTCTATAACTAAGGTTGGTGGAGGATAAATGTCTAAGTCAATAATCGAAGTTCCATAAGGAACTATGTTTGCGTTTTCACCAATGTAATAAGATACGTCTGGTTGTACGTCTTGAATGCCTGTTTTACGGTAAGTGCAGTTATCTTTGCCATTCAAAGTAATACCATTGGTAGCTGCAAATAAAGTGACAACAGCAATAATAATTGTATGATCGCTGGCATGATCGTTTCCTATTGGGGGCATTTCAATCCTCATTTTTCCGTTGTGATAGTAGGATTTTGCTCTTTGATAGTCGGGATTGTCAAGTATTTTTATGTATTCATCCCAACTAGTTTTGATCCAGTTGTCGATCGCTATTTCCCGCTGAATTTGCTGCATAATTCACCTCGTTTAAAATCAAGGAAGAAACAGTTGAGAAAAAGGTATTTCAATTGTTGGAAAAGCTAGGGGAGAAATTGCACGATCGGCAGTTAAAATCATTTCTGCTTGATAACCTGACGGGGTGGGATTTCGGAAAATATAAACGCATCTTTCAATAACATCCAAAATCCAATAATCGGCTATATTTGCTTTGGCATAAATTGGTGCTTTTTCTTGGCGATCGATATTTAAAGTAGTGTAAGCTACTTCAATTAAAAGTAAAATATCGTTAGCATTGGGGTGGCGATCGCCATAACCATTTGGATCGATGCGAACTACCGCAATATCTGGTTCTGGTTCTGAGGTTGACAGAGTAATAGGTAACTGCATTCTCACATGAGCTTGATTTTTCAGTTGTTCTTTTAAGTAATCAGATGCTCTTTGAGTTGTACCAGCATGAGGTGGACGTTGCGGAGTCATTTTAATAATTCGACCTTCTAAAAGTTCAACTTTATCCTCAGTATTCAGAATACCAACATCAATCATGCGGTGATATTCTTCCACAGTCCACAAGCGAATTTGGGTAATCATAGATTCTTCACCCTAAACCTAATTCTCGTTTAAGTAAGTTAATCGAATTAATCCCAATGTAGTTTTCACAACAAACTAATTGCGGGGGACGAATCAAATCATCTCTTGCTTCAGCAACCACAGCTTTAACAGTAGCAAAACTAGCTTGATCGCTAATAATAACTCTGGCGCTGCGAACCAAAGCATTTAGTTTATAAGTGTCTCCTTTTTGCGCTGTCATTACTAGTAAATCTTCACCGCGTAAACTGTGAATAATTACTTCAGAAGCTCGGAGAATACCAGAACTGAGACTAACTAAACCCAGACAACTATCTTTTGGTAAAGTGCTAACAATTTGAATTTCTTTGCTGTAATCGTAGATATCGATCGGGATTACTCGCACCGCTTGAGGAGCAACGATCGCTTCAGCTTCACCAATAAAATAACGACTAGTAACAACTGTGCCAGAATGAGTTTGTTCTAAAGATTTTGCCAGTTGTTCTAAAGGTACTAATTGCACCGGAATTCCTAAAGCTTGCTCTAATTCCTGTACCATTAATTCCCCAACTCCAATATCGTAACTGGGAGCAGTAACCAAAACGCGAGCACTACAACGCAATCGCCAATCAATTTCTCCTAAAAATAACTCTCTAGCTTGACTAAGACTGCAACCTTGTCCTAAAAGTTTATCTAAACTTTCTTGGACAATTTTACTAGCTTCGGGATATTGTTCTAAGATAGGGGATTTTTTAGTTTTGGTTCCGCCTTCGTGACCTTGAGCCCGAACATAAATTCCCGATCCAGCTTGGGAATCAACTAATCCAATTTCTTCTAAATGACGATAGACTTTGCTAATAGTGTTACGGTGTAAACCTGTTTGCATTGCTAATGCTCTGGTGCTGGGAAGGCGATGTCCAGGGGGAAATTGACGGGATGCGATCGCAAACCTAATTTGATTAAATAGTTGGGTAGAAGCCGGAATTTCACTATCCGGCTGAATATGAAATTGAACCATAGTAGAGCCTCCAGGGACTCCAATCAATAAATTAACAGAGATTTAGGTAGACAAAAAAATTCCTACTTATTGTCTGTATCTCCAGTTTATGGTTATCCTGCCCAAAATGGGATATCAGAAAATAGGGATAACAGCATCTTACCTAATACTGGTACCTAACAAGTTGACTAAAATGGGTGATCGATCGATGATGGATGCTTGCTATGCAGATTAATCAACTAAAATCTAAACGGTGATATCAAGACGGTCAAAATCATCATGACAGACCTAGAGATTCGCACAAACCATGTCAAAGTTCCTCATGGCGATCTACAAATAGATGCTTACTTGGCTCAACCTGTGGGTCAATTGTCTTTTCCGGGGGTAATAGTAATTCAGGAGATTTTTGGGGTCAACGCTCATATTCGGGAGGTAACAGAACGCATTGCTAAGGAAGGTTATGTAGCGATCGCCCCCGCTATTTACCAACGCCAAGCACCTGGATATCAAGCAGGTTACACTCCCGAAGACATTCAAGAAGGGAGAAAATATAAGGAGCAAACCAAAGCGTCAGAATTACTCAGCGATATCCAAGCCACAATTAATTATTTGCAGAAACTCCCCGAAGTCAAAGCCGAAGGTTTTGGTTGCATTGGTTTTTGTTTTGGTGGTCATATTGCTTACTTAGCAGCAACTTTACCTGATATTAAAGCTACCGCTTCTTTTTATGGTGCTGGAATTACCACTATGACTCCGGGTGGTGGTGAACCAACTGTTACTCGCACTAAAGACATTAAGGGAACAATTTATGCCTTTTTTGGCATGGCTGATGCTAGTATTCCGTCAGAACAGGTTGCCCAGATTGAAGCGGAGTTAACAAAACATCACATTCATCATCGTATCTTTCGCTACGATGGAGTAGACCACGGTTTCTTTTGTGACCATCGAAGTAGTTATGATGCAGAGGCGGCTAAAGCTGCTTGGCAACAAGTTAAACAATTGTTTCAAATGAATCTCTCTTTAGAGACTTGATTTGATGGAAAATGTGGTAAACCTTTCGCAAGTGTTTGCCACTGTTAAATAATACTGAATTAATCAGCCAAACAAACAGTTGTTAGTGGTATTTATATAATTATGCCACTGGCACAATTACAACAAACTAATTTAGATTGCAAAATGAATTCCAATTCGACTCCTTCTCCCGCAGAAAATCTATCCTTTTCTAGAGATGATTTTGCCAAAGCTCTAGAAGCCCAAAATTATGGATTTGAGAAGGGCCAAATAGTTCGAGGTAAAGTCTATGAATACACTAGTGATGGCGCATTTGTAGATATAGGTGGTAAATCTCCGGCTTTTCTACCTGTGAGAGAAGCTTCGCTGCAAGGGATTACAGATTTATCTGTGTTGTTACCTTTACAGACAGAAAGGGAATTTTTAATTATCCGGGAACAGGATGCAGAAGGACAAGTTACTGTTTCGGTGAAGCAGTTAGAAATTAAAGAAATGTGGGATAGACTGCGGGAATTACAAGATAGCGGTCAGTCAGTTCAAGTAAGAGTTAGTGGTGTGAATAAAGGTGGGGTAACTGTCGATCTTGAAGGGTTGCGAGGGTTCATTCCGCGATCGCATTTGATCGATCGCAACAACTTAGAAGACTTAATCGGTCAAGCCTTAACTGCTACTTTTATCGAACTAGACCAAAGCCGTGGTAAACTTGTACTTTCCCAACGTTTAGCCAGTCAATCTGCTCGATTCAGCGAAATAGAATTAACCCAATTAGTAGAAGGAACAATTTCTAGTATTAAACCCTTTGGTTTATTTGTAGACTTAGGCGGAACCAGTGGTTTACTGCACATTAAACAAATTAGCCAAAACTACATTGAATCTTTAACTAACTTATTCCAAATCGGTCAACCAATTAAAGCAATGGTTGTCAACTTAGATGAAGGTAAAAGCCGAATTTCTCTTTCCACTAAAGTATTAGAAAACTATCCCGGAGAAATGTTAGAAAATATGGCTGAAGTTATGGAATCAGCAGAAGCCCGTGCCCAAAGAGCCAGAAAGAATCTCTTAGGTGGTTAATCTACTATAGTAGAGTGCGTCAGATCAAAAATCGAAAAATTAACAGTTGATTTCTCAGTTTTGACGCACCAAACAAATTAGCGATCGCCCAGGAATAAGCAATCCTGGGAAATTCCTCATTTTATTTGATAAGGCTCAACAATTAAACGAGCAATAATAAATTAAATCTTAATTTTCCTAAGTGATTATTAAAATTCTTTCCCAATCAAACCCAATTTTCGATATTTGATATAACATCATAATTTGGTTATACTAATTCGCCTGACTCTTGAAAGGAAAAATTTCCCTATCATAACCCCACAATTGTAGCAAGCTTCTCACCGCGAATTAGTATTTCTTCCAGAGCGATTTGAGTGAAAATAAAACTCACCAAACCGCTAGTTATTCCCTGCCTAAAGTTCGGTACTACTGCACTCCCAGCAGCAGGGAAGTTATATTGCAGAGCCAAGAAACAGTGAATTAGATTGGAAAAGGTAGAGCAATCATGGCTGATACTCGTTTAAGAATAGAAGATATTTTCGACCCAAATTACTATCGCCAGCAAAATCTTGACTTAGGAAATTTAAGTAATAGCCAAGCATTGTTTCATTTTCAGGTATATGGGATAGAGGAAAGAAGGAATTTTTCCCAATTTTTTGATTGGAATGTTTTTACAACTCAAAATCCCGATCTGGTAGAACTTACTAATGCTCAAACATTACAAAACTTCTTTGACGTAGGGTTGCCGCAAGGGAGACAATTTTCTAATATTTTCGATGTCAACTACTATCGGACTGCTAACCCAGATTTAGGAGGTTTAGATAATAACCAATTATTTCGACATTTCCTCAACTCTGGACTGGAAGAAGGGCGGAGTTTTAACCCTTTAATTGACCTGAATTTTTATCGGCAAGCCAACCCAGATTTAGCGGGTTTGAGTAATCGGGACTTGTTAACTCAATTTCTTAGTGAAGGTATCGTAGAAGCTAGACCTTCGTTACCATTATTTGATGTCGATTTTTATCGGGCTAATAACCCTGATTTACTAGCAGAGGATTCTTTTTTAAGAGGGGTTAATTCTCTAGGGGGTACGTCAGTAACTAATGAGGAATTAATAAATCACTTTCTCAGCAATGGTTTAGATGAGCCAGGACGAAGATTCAGCCCATATTTTGATGCTGATTACTACTTACGTAATAACCAAGATTTAAACATTGCACTCAATGGAAGTAGACGAGAAGGTTATGAGCATTTCCTAAACATTGGATTTAACGAAGGTCGCCGCTTTTCTCAATATTTTGATGTTAACTATTACTTAGCTAACAACTTAGATTTGCGTGCGGCTGGATTAAGTCCCGGAGAAGCATTTAACCACTTTTTAAATTTTGGAATTAACGAAGGTCGTCGCCCATCGGTGATATTCGATCCGGTTTATTATGTATTTAATAATCCTGATGTGGCAGCACCTCAACCTTCTTTTGCCGAAGCGTTTGCTGACTTTCAAACTCAGTTTGAAGTAGGTGCGTTAGCCCGTTCTTCGTCTTTGTTCTTCGATCCAGAAGCGATCGCACCCTTATTAAATACCATACTAACTCAAGAAGAACTAACAGACGGAATTCCCTTAAATGAGTGGCTAAAAAGAGCAGACAGATGGGAAAATGTCCCCGTTGGCGGCACATTAACCTACAGCTTTGTTACCGCTGCTAGCGCACCTTTGTATGAAGGCCCGGAATCTGGAGTTAGGGAAGTAACACCAGAAATTAAAAATAACGTTCGCAATATTATGCGAACTCTTTCCCAATCTATTCCGATTAATTTTGTCGAAGTTCCTGATAGACCGCCTAACGTTGGTAGGCTCCGATTTATGTTTTCTAATGGGCCAGCAGGTCGATCTCTTGATGGAAATGTGCTTGCTTATGCTTACTTACCTTCAGACTCTCCAGGTTTTGGTTTGCCGGGAGATGTACATTTAAATCCCGATCGCAGTTTAGCTGATTTTGGTACCGGGCCAGGTAGCTTAGGCTATGAAATACTATTGCATGAAATTGGTCATGCTTTAGGACTAAAACATCCTTTCCGAGACGAAGAGGGCTTCACCTATGTACTTCCCCCAGGCAAAGATAACGATACAAATACTGTAATGACCTATAGCTTTTTGCCTTCTAGCAACTATACCGGATCTTACAGTATTACACCAATGGCTTATGATATTCGTGCTTTGCAATATTTATATGGCACGACTTATTACAACCAAGGCGACACAGTTTATGCCTTTGATTTCAACAACTTTATCGGGCCAGATCAAAGAGATGGCAGAAACAGTTTCAAACAAACAATTTGGGATGCTGGTGGTGTTGATACCCTAAACTTTGCTGCTGTACCAGCAATTACAGGCGGCTACTTTTTCAACATGAATGAAGGTGGACAAAATACCACTCAATTTGCCCTCAATGGTTCTACTTATAACATTCCTAATCCTGGTAGTACTGAGGCAAACCCTCTCCCACCTATTCCAGTACTTACTGATAGTTTCGGTACCACAATTGGTTTTGGAGTGAAAATTGAAAACCTGGTTGGTTCACAGGGAGACGATGAAATTTTAGGTAATGATTTGCCTAATAATATTATCGGTGGGCCAGGTAATGATAGTATCACAGCTTCTCGTGGTACAGATATTGTGACTGGTGGTGATGGCAGTGATGTATTTATTTTCGCATTAGGAGATGGCAATCAAAATCCTGCCGCAACAAACGTAATTACTGACTTCCAACCAGGCATAGATAAGATTGGTTTAAGCTTAGGTTTACCATCATCATCAGTATCCATTACTCAAGGAACAGGTGCAAATGCTGCTGATACTTTAATTTGGGTTCCTAGCACAGGCGAATACTTAGCAGCATTACGAAATATTCCCGCAACTTTAGTAGGATTTGCTGATTTAATTCCTGTTTAGAAGTTAAATTTTCCGGGTGCATCTCATCTTTTTTCGCTGTGTTTTTTGACTGAAAAAAACCAGCAAATTGATTTGTATCTTTTCATTTGTCGATTATTAACAGAGGAAATCTAGATATGGCTACAACAACTTTGCCATTGAGTTTAGTAGATATATATGATGAGAATTTCTACCGCACTAGATACCCAGAATTAAATAGTTTAGGTAGTCGAGAACTCTACCAACATTTGTTAACCGTGGGAATTCCCGAAGGTCGGGATTTTTCGCCCTATTTCGATTTAAGTTTTTATAGAAACAATAATCCAGAGTTAGCAAATTTCAGCAATCGGCAATTAATTGATGATTTTCTTACTCGTGGAGTTGACGCTGGATTAAAGTTTTCTCCCTACTTTGATTTGGATGTTTATCGGGCTAGTAATCCAGACATAGCTCCATTGAGCAATAGAGAATTATTGTTACAGTTTCGCGACTCCGGTGTAAATGAAGGGCGCAAATCTACCCTGATTTTCGACCCTTATTTTTACCGCTATGTCAATCCTGATTTATCCCAATTAACTAACAGACAAGCGTTTTACCACGTCCAAAGTGCGGGGATTCAACAAGGACTAGAAATTTCTCCTTTCTTTGATATAACTTTCTTTCGCGCCGCTAATCCTAGTATTGCTCAACCAACTACAGATTTTGTCTTAAACAACAGGCAATTACTAGAGCAATTTTTCTTGGTTGGATTACCGGGTAATGCGAGATTTTCACCTTTTGTCGATTTAAATTACTACAAAGACCGCAATCCTGACTTAGTAAATCTCACCAACACTCAGTTACTTACTCATTTGGAAAATGTGGGAATTTTCCAAGGACGGTCTTTTTCTCCTGTAGTGGATTTGAATTTTTACCGGACTAGTAACCCAGATTTATTAGGGCTGAACAACAAAGATTTATTTGAACATTTGCAAGTTTTTGGGTTAAATGAAGGTCGTCCTTTTTCGCCAGTTGTTGACCTAAACTCTTATCGGAATAGCGATCCCACATTCCAAAATTTATCCAACAGGGAGTTATTTGAAAGATTCCAACTTTCTGGTTTGTCTGGAGGAGTAGCTTTATCTGATTTATTCGATTTGGAATTTTACAAAGATAATAATCCAGACTTAATAGCCGCAGGATTAACCGATCAAGAGTTGCGGGAACATTTCCAAAATTCTGGCTTGAATGAAGGGCGGAGATTTACTCCTTATTTTGATGTCAATTATTACGTCAATAATAACCCTGACTTACTTGCTGCTGGATTTGACACAAACAAAAGTCAAGCTTTTGAACATTTCCTCAGATTTGGGTTAGAAGAAAACCGCGCTTTTTCTCAGTTTTTTGACCTGAATTATTACCGAACTAACAATCCTGATTTGCGAGGGTTAACTCCTGGGCAAGCATTTCGGCATTTTATTGACTACGGAATAAAAGAAGGTCGTCGTCCTTCGGTTTTATTTGATCCAGTTTTCTACTTAGCGAATAACCCTGATTTATTCGCTCAACAATTGACATTTGAAGAGGCTTTTAAGGATTTCCAAACCACTGGATTCACTGGCCCTGGTACTTTTCCTCGTTCCGCTTCAATTTTCTTTGATCCTGAAACAATGGCTCCTTTAATAGAAGGGCCAATGACCGACCCTAATTTCATATCAAAATGGCGTGATATACCCGTTGGTGGAACCTTAACGTACAGTTTTGTTACCACTGCTAGTGCATTTTTGTACGAAGGGCCTGAGTCAGGTGTTGCTGAAGTATCTCCCAAAATTAAGGAAAATGTTCGCAATATTATGCAGGAGTTTGCCAAAGTAATTCCCATTAATATTGTGGAAGTTCCTGATAGACCTCCTAACGTTGGTCGAATTAGAATTATGTTTTCTGATTTACCAGAAAATACAGCTGGCTCTACTAGCATTACCTTTGGCCCTTCAGATTCTCCTGGCGATGGTCGTGCTGGTGATATGCACTTAAATCCGGGAGATATTGAATTCTATGAACAGCCTGCTGGCAGTTTAGGTTATGAGCTTTTGCTTAATGCTGTTGGGAAAGCATTCGGGATTAGAGATTACCAAGATGAGAGGGGACAAACAGGGGAAAACATTGAGCCAGACCTTGCCTTTGGTAAAGATAACAACACAAATACTAATTCTTCGGAAAACATTTTTCCTGGTGAGTACGATGGCTTGTTCACAACTACACCAATGCCTTATGACATTCGTGTATTGCAGTATTTTTATGGAGCTAGTACTTTCAATAATGATGATACTGTCTACAACTTTGGTAACAATAATCTCCTTGCAAAAAGAACAATTTGGGATGCAGGTGGTATTGATACTTTAAACTTTTCCGGTTGGGGTGCTTTGCCAGACAGTGTTCGTGTTAATGGTTTGGACTATTACTTTGATATGAATGAAGGCGGACAAAACACAGCACAAATTGCGTTACCTCGCCAAAGTCCTCCTAGTCCTTTTCCTACAGGTGCTACTTATACAGTTACACCTGTTGATAGTAATGGTGGTAATGAAGAAACTCCTCCTTTGTCTTTTAAAACGACTAGTTACGTTACTAGAATTGCTTTTGGAACTCAAATTGAAAATTTGGTTGGTTCTCAAGGCAATGATGAAATTTTGGGTAACAATTTAGCCAATAATATTATTGGTGGGCCTGGAAATGATATCATCGCGGGTGCTAGAGGGCCAGATATTATTTATGGTGGTATTGGGGCGGATACTTTTGTAGTTGCTGCTGGTGATGGGGGTGCAAATCCGACTTTGGCTGATGTGATTGCGGATTTTAGAAAGGAAGAGGGAGATAAAATTGGTTTGGCTTTGGCTTTACCCTTTAGTTCTTTAACTATTTCTCAAGGTACTGGTGCTAACGCTAATGATACTTTGATCCGAATTACTGCTACAGGTGAATATTTAGCTGTGTTGTCAGGTATTCCAGTAGGATTGCTAAATGCTAGTGACTTCATTAGTGCGGATGTTCAACAATTTATTTCTTAATCAATGAGCTAAAGTTTAACCCGCTAGAAAATTAATTATCTGGCGGGTTTTTGGTAGTCAATGGGATGTTACTGGTGAGTTTTTCATTGCTGTTTGGATTTTTTCTATTTGTTTAGGTGCGTCCATTTCTTCGTAGAGTTGAATTGCGGCTTGAAAGTTACTGTTGCTCTTTTCAATTTCTCCGATTTTTTGATAGGTGCGTGCTAGTTCGTAGTAAGCGTCGGCTAGGTCTTTTTTAGCTGCGATTCTTTGTAAAATGCCGATCGCTCTATTATGCTGTTCGATCGCTTCTTCATACTTACCTTGATTGCGATTCACCATTGCTAAACCTGTGACAATTTGACCGATCGCTCTTACATAATTGCTATTTTCGGCGTAATTTAAGCCGCGATTAAACATGATTAATGCTTGTTCATTTCGCCCTAAATTAGTATAAGTCATTCCCATAGAAAAGCAACTGTATACATGACTCCATGCACCCAGCATTCTTTCTGGAATTTCTAGATAACCTTGGTAGCTTTTCTCTATTAATTCCAAAGCTTTATTCTGTTCAGCTTCTAACTTACTATGAGAACATAATAAGGCTATACTAAACTGAGAAAATATGGCGAATATATGCCAATTGGTATTTTCCGCTAAAGCAATAACTTCTTTGTAAGACTGAATTGCTGCTTCAACTTCCCAGAGAGCTTCTTTACAAGAACTAGTTGTAAATAGAATCCCTATTGTGAATTTTTCTAGGAGACTTTTAGTTTTACCATCAATAGCGTCTTTAGGTAGAGAATTGGCATATCTTGTGACGGTTGAGCCAGATGTTTGATAATATTCAATGGCACCTTGAATATTACCAAGTTGATGGTACAGTCCACCAATATGACCATAAAGCATCGCTAGAGAATAGTCATTTTTAACTTTATTTAGGATGGCAACAATTACCGAAAGAATATGTTGAACTAAGCCTATTCTTCCAAAGTAAACTATTAGGGCTTCTGGTTCACCGTGATAATTTAATTTGTACTTTCTTTCTTTTATAAGCACGCTTGCAGCTAACTCAAATTCTCCAACATCAACATAATGGTAATAAGCTTCCAAGGCTTTGATTGCATCTGCTGTAGTATCTACTGTTTCTACACTTTGCGTCCAAAATTCCGCTGCTTTGATGTTGGCAGTTTTCCAATCTTCACTAACTTTAAGTCTCGTTCTCGCTTCGGCCCGAATTACTGGGTGTAACCAATATTCTCCTTTGATAAAATCTACCAAAGATCGATCGCGCAAAGACTTCACCACTCGAATCCTTTGCGACTCTGGAACATCCCAAAGCAAACACATCATGCCATCTCGATAAATAGAACGTACATCTTGATAGCGGAAACATCCCAAACGGCAAAGCAATTTATAAGCATCTGGATCGACTTGTTGTAAACGATTAAATTGACTCACAACTAAATCCTGTAAATCAGATTCAATTAACAAATTCTTCTGATTCGCTTGCCAATAACTTTCCACATCACCTGACCAGTCCGTTTGAATCACTCCACTCAGGATGTGCATCGCTTTCGCATTACCACCATAAGCTTGGTGCATCGCCAACAAAACATCAGAATTAGCTTCAATTCCCCGATTTCTAAAAAATTGTTTCCAAACCGATATTTCTAATCCTTCTAATCGATAATCCTGAAAAGTGACCGCAGATTCCCCAAGCCTTTCCCGACTAGTAATTAAAGTTACACAATTTCCGGCTGGATCGGCTAACACGCGGAATAACTCTACATAATCTCGATGAGCAGGAATCAACCGCCCATTTTTATCTAAAGCGGGTTCCAAATTGTCAATTAATACTCCTACCCGACGATTTGGATCGCGTAACTTTTGCCGCAATAACTCCAACGTCACCCCGAAATCTCCTCTGGGTTCCTCCTGAAAATATCGCTTTAACCATTCTTCAACAATACTTTTAGCATTAGTGATCTTTTCTGTCTCTTTTGCCATCCACACTTCCAGAATTAAGTCAAAATTCTGACTAGTGAAATACTCCCAAGACAACCAAGACTTACCCACACCACCCTTACCATAAACCAAAATGACTTTCGCCCCTTGTTGAACAAAAGAATTCAGGTCGGCAATTTCCCTCTGTCGTCCCATGAAATAAGGGTTATGAGACAAGGTAGTACGTTCTGGTTCAGACTTGAATTCCGATTCAGCTACTTTTGGTGCAGACTGGGAGGGAAGGGGTTTTTCTTCAATCTGGAGTTCAGGTTTCGATTGTCGTTGTCGTTCCCACTCCCGTTCCACTGCTGCCTGAAGATTAATCTTACTGACTGGTTCGGCCAAAACTTCGCTCAGCAGTTTCCATAACTTAGAACCAATATCTTGTCTGATGTAGGTCAGGGTATAACCAGATTCTTTGGCAATCTCAGCATAACTTTGCCGTAACCAAGCTCCCTTGAATACTACTCTTTCGACGTGCTTTAAACGCCTTTTTTTCTTAGCAAACACCGCTTGATCGACTATTTTTAGTGCTGCTTCTGCATCCATGAGAGCCAATTTATGATTAATTCTTACTGTTTCATTCATAGTATAACCTGACTTTTCCTGACTTTTACATACTGCTACCTGAACCGTCCTGAATTTTCCTGAGTTTTTCTGTTTTTTTCTTACTTAAACTGAGGTTGGGAAACTACCTACTTTTTCCTTATCGACAAATCTTTGAATTTGAAACAAACTATATTCATAAGGTGAAAGAGTAGTTATCGGGACTTTACTAGATATGAATAAAAAACTATCTCCTTGGTTTCCATTGTATTTAAATTTTGGGGAAACATTGCATAATTTTTCCGAACGGAAATTATTGTAAGTTAGCCAGAGCGAGAGTTTTAGCCAGGAAAACCAGGCATTAAATACTAAACCAATAGGTAGTACTTCCTTGAATAACTGCAATTTATCTTACCTGTTGGATAAGTACTCAACAATTGATTCAATTAACTGTTTAAGCATTCTTGAAGTCCTAGCCCTATTAAATTTATCGCTCGCTAGTGGTTAGCATAACGATCGGTAGCTGGCTTCAGAAAATCTTCAAAAATCTTCTCCCTTAAGTAAAGTAAACATAAACTTATCTGTGAGAAAAGCACCTGAAGTTAATTGAATGTACTCCAAACGAAGTTTCTAGGTAAAAATTTTCATCTTCGGTGTCTACTGTCAATATCTAAATCAGATCAAAAAGTTAAATCACACAAAGGGGCGATCGCACCTCAGATAAATTTCCTAACTGTTAATGCAATTTGTAAATCTATACTTCGGGGCAATACCATGCAGAATCAAGCTGATACTATTCCAAACGTAACTACTTCCGTTAGCGACAATTGTCCGGATCTTTCGCAGCAAAATGATGAGCCAAAATTACAGGAAGTTCTCCTGGAAGAACTTTCTCAAACCGTTGGTTCTCAACGAGAGAGCGTTTTAGGAGTTGCAACCAGAATAGCTACAGAAGTAGAACGGATGTGCTACAAAAGTCCACGCATTCAGACTTCTGGCGAAGTTTACACTTGGCAACTGATTTTGGGACGTAATAGATTACACAAATGCTTGTCTTACTACCGCTTAGGAGCAAAGCAGGGACGTATCGAACTTCATAGCAATTTAACAGCGATGATTTATCGTTACGTCGCGCCGTCTCAATCTCAAATGAGTTTCCAAGGTCGGAAAAATCTGATTGACGACTTTTTACAAGAATTTTACGCTGCTTCGATCGCTGCTTTTCGTCGGGAATACGAGTTACCCAGATTTCAACCCCGAACTCAGTTAGAATTAGCCGAGTACATGACGTTTACAGAAAATTATGCCAAACGCCGCATCACCTTACCAAACGGCACCAGTCAACAATTAATAGTGTTGCGAGTTCAAGCTTTTGTCAAACGTCAACCTGCGGAAACTTCTGTAGATATCGAACAAGCAGTAGAAACTTCCAAAGGAGATTACGATCAACAAACTACTTGGTCTGCTTCGACAATGCAGCAGGTCCGATCGCAAATTATGACCGAAACAGTCGATCCTTCGGAGGGGATGTTGCGCGATCGAATCATCACAGAACTGTTAAACTATCTAGAATCTCAAGGTCAAAAAGACTGTGTAAATTACCTAGTCTTAAAACTACAAGACCTTTCTGCCCCAGATATTGACGGATTTCTCAAATTAACTCCTCGCGAAAGAGATTATCTACAACAACGCTTTAAATATCACGTAGATAAGTTCGCCCGTGCATCTCATTGGAAACTAGTCCATCAGTGGTTAGGCGCAGACTTAGACCAAAAATTAGGAATGTCCTCTCAACAATGGCAAGAGTTTTTAAATCAACTTTCGCCTCAACATCGAGAATTGTTGCAACTAAAAAAAGTCAACAAATTTGATGAGGAAATTGCCAAAGATTTAAAATGGTCACTCAAACAAGTCCAAAAACAATGGATGGATCTCTTAGAACTCGCTTGGAAATATCGTAACTGGGACGGACAAAAATTGCCGGGAAAAAAATCTCCTCTCCATTCCGTTAAAAATTCCCCAAAAGTGAGGAATATCTCTCTTGAATCCCCATTGTCTTTAGCAGTTTCACAATGAAAAAAGGGAACAGGACAAGGGGACAAAGTGAATTACTGAACTAAATTTCCCCTTTCCCCTCTGCCCCTCTGCCCCTCTTTCTAGACTTTGCTTAATAATTGGCTAATCATGCGATTTGCTTGGGATTCGTAACTACCACCAAACAAATTAAAGTGATTAATAATGTGGTAGAGATTGTATAAGGTTTTGCGTAATTCATAGCCAGAATCTAAAGGCCAAATGGCGTTATAACCCTGATAAAAACTACCAGGAAATCTACCGAATAATTCGGTCATGGCGAGATCAACTTCGCGATCGCCATAATAAGTCGCTGGGTCAAAAATCACAGGTTCACTTGCTGCTGTAACTGAAGCATTTCCTGACCATAAATCCCCATGAACTAAAGATGGTTGGGGATGATGATTTGCTAATAATTCAGGAATCGCTTTCACTAAACTTTCCCCTTGGCTAAATTGTCCGCCGCGGCGTTTAGCTAATTTCAGTTGATAACTAATTCGATGTTCAGCAAAAAACTCTGCCCAATCTGATTTCCAAGTATTAATTTGGGGAGTAGAACCGATCGTATTATTTCTCTCCCAACCAAACCCTTGATTACTAGTAGCTTTGTGCATTGCTGCTAGTTTCTGCCCCATTTCTAACCAAGCATTATTACCGCCATTTCGTCCTAATTCTAAATATTCCTGAACGATGTAAGCCGAATTATTAGCTGTACCGTAACAAATTGGTTCAGGAACTCGAATAGTTTTAGTTGACCACATTTCTTTTAATCCCAAAGCTTCCGCGGCAAACATATCAACTTGGTCAGCTTGGTTTATTTTGACAAAATAAGATCGATCGCTACGCGAATCGCTAATTACATACCCTTGGTTAATACAACCACCACCGACAGAACGGCGGTTTTCTCCAAGAAATTTCTCGCCTGTTATTTCGCTAATATGTTTAGCAATTGTTGTCCACATAAGCAAACTCTAAATGTAATATCAGAGGGGCAGGGGGATGGGGAATTGGGGAGAAATTTTACCCTTCTGCCTTTCCCATTATTCTGGTTTAACAATTACCACCCCATAAGCTTCTGGAGATAGGAAACTGTTAGCAGAAAATTGTAATTCTTCCTCGCTAACGGCTTGAATTTTGGCGGGATAATTGAGCATTGGATCTAAATCTTTGACCATTGATTGATAGTAACCGTACATTCCGGCGCGATCGCTAGGAGTTTCTGAAGCAAAGACAAATCGATTTGCTACTTGAGTTCGCACGCGAGAAATTTCCGCTTTAGTGACAGGTGATTTTTGTAAATTGCGGATGTGTTCGGCGATCGCCAATTCTGCTGCTTCTAGATTTTCTACTGGTAAATGAGCCGAAATCTGGAAAATTCCTTGGTAATTATGAGTTGAATTACTCGCGGAAATATGCGTTACTAAATGTCGATTTTCTCGCAAATCTCGCACTAACCTAGAACTGCGTCCTTGTCCTAAAATTGCCGCCAAAATATCTAAAGGATAAGTTTCCGCTAACTGCGTCATTCCCGGTACTCGCCACAGCATAATTAATCTAGCTTGCTGTAAGCTTTCATCCACATATTCCCGCCTCACAACTTCCGAAAAAGGTGCTTCTGGTTGCCATTCAGGACTAGCAAAAGTTACAGGAATCCCACTTGAACTTGAATTTCTTTTAGCAAAACTTTCGGCAACAATATCAATCAATTGTTCTACTGGTAAATTACCTACTACCGATGCTGTAATTGATTGGGGTTGATACCAACCAAAGTGAAAATCTCGCATTTGTTGCGCTGTGAGAGATTCGATTACTGATGTTGGGCCTAATACTGGACGACGGTAAGGTAATTGAGTAAAAGCTGTTTCGATCGATCGCTGATAAACCCGCCGTCGTGGATTATCTTCCGCACGGCGAATTTCTTCTAAAACTACTAATCTTTCTCGCTCAAAAGCTTCATCGGGAATACTAGGATTTAACACTACATCAATTTGTAAAGGTGCTAAATCAGCGAAATCTTTCGGCGCAGTTGTAATGTAAAACTGAGTATAATCCTGACTGGTAGCAGCGTTAGTAACAGCACCTCTCTCTTCCACCAAACGCTCAAATTCGCCACTGGCTAAATTTTCCGTTCCTTTGAAAACCATGTGTTCTAAAAAGTGAGCCATGCCATTAATTTGATCTGACTCTACCGCAGAACCAACATTTAACCAGATACTCAAATTTACAGCTTCGATCGGCATTTGTTCGGCAACGATCGTCAGCCCATTAGGTAACTGATAAACAGTGGGGGCATTGAGAGAAGGAGATTTGAGCAAAATCGAGGTCATCAAATGTAGGGGTAAGTAACGCTTTCTTCATCTTAACTAGAGAGCCGGGAACGGGGAACAATAAATGCAGAGAATTCCCAGATGATTTAAATTAAAATAAGAAATATAAAGAAAAGTAAATTTATATGACAAAGCATCACGATAACAAAGTCATTGCGATCGGTGCCGGAATTGGAGGATTAACTGCTGCGGCTTTACTGGCTCATCGAGGCTACCAAGTTTTAGTTTTAGATCAAGCCCTAGTTCCCGGAGGGTGTGCTTCCACATTTCAACGTCGCGGTTTTACTTTTGATGTTGGCGCTACCCAAGTCGCTGGTTTAGAACCAGGAGGCATTCATCATAAAATATTTTCAGAATTAGAAATAGATTTGCCAGAGGCGACAGATTGCGATCCTGCTTGTGCGGTATTTTTGCCTGGAGAAACTGAGCCAATTAATGTTTGGCGAGATCCGCAAAAATGGCAAGCAGAACGTCAGCGACAGTTTCCCGGAAGCGAACCATTTTGGCAATTATTGAATAATTTGTTTCGTTACAGTTGGGCATTTCAATCTCGCGATCCAGTTTTACCACCACGGAATTTATGGGATTTGTGGCAATTAACTAAAGCAGTTAGACCGGATACTTTATTAACTTTACCCTACACTTTCTCGACGGTGGGAGATGCGTTACGTTATTTTGGTTTAGCAAAAAATCTGCGATTAAAAACTTTTTTAGATTTACAATTAAAGCTTTATTCGCAAGTCGATGCCGAAGAAACAGCTTTACTTTATGCGGCGACTGCTTTGGGTGTAAGCCAAGCCCCACAAGGATTGTATCACTTAAAAGGTAGTATGCAGGTGTTGAGCGATCGCCTACAAACCGCCTTAGAAAGAGATGGCGGAAAATTATTAATGCGCCACACAGTCAAACAAATTTACACAGAAAAGGGCATTGCCACAGCCGTTCAAATCTACAATCAAAAAACCGGAGAATATTGGATCGAAAAAGCAGATCGCATCATTGCTAATGTCACCGTCCAAAACCTAATTCAACTATTAGGAGAAACTGCACCTAAAGGATATCGCGATCGCGTCGATCGACTACCACCAGCATCAGGCGCATTCGTCCTCTATTTAGGAGTAGATGAAACAGCTATTCCCCCAGAATGTCCGCCACATTTACAATTTTTCTACGATTACTCTGGGCCAATAGGCGAAAATAATTCCCTCTTTGTTTCCGTTAGTCGTCCGGGAGATGGACGTGCCCCAAAAGGTAAAGCCACAATTACAGCTTCGACCTTTACAGATACCCAAATTTGGTGGAATGACTCAGATTACGAAACTTTAAAAAGTAGATACACCCAAGAAGCTATCTTCAAACTCTCCCAATATTTCCACCTCACCCCAGAAAAAATCATTCACACCGAAGCAGCTACACCGCGCACTTTTGCTCGGTTTACGGGTCGCGATCGAGGCGTAGTTGGTGGCATCGGTCAACGCATCCCCACTTTTGGACCCTTCGGATTTGCCAATCGGACACCCATTAACCACCTCTGGTTAGTCGGTGACTCCACCCATCCAGGCGAAGGAACTGCTGGTGTTTCCTACTCTGCCCTCACCGTCGTTAGACAAATTTTGCAAGCAGAAGGCAGAAGTTAAAAATTTCCTCAGTCCCCAGTCCCTAGTCCCTAGTCCCCAAAGAATTTTAAGGATTAGTTTCAGGAAAATTAAACTGAACTGGTGCTTCCGCTGGTGGCGAAGCTTCTGGAGTAACTGGAGTAACCGGAGCTTGTTCTACAGGAGGCGCGAAGTATTCTGGACTTGGGGGTGCGGGAGGATTCAAGATATTCTGCCAGACTTCGATTTGGGCTTTTGCCTCTGCGTAAGCACTAGTCCCAGAGGGAATACTTCTGGCAAGAGAAATTGCTCCTGGCAAGTCATAGTTAGCTCGATCTTGCGCTTGGGAAAGAATTTGGTAACTCCATTGATTCATTGCGCTTTCAGCTTCCGATCGCAAAGCCGAACTTCGCGGAATACTCCTTAAAGTCTGAATTGCCGATATTAAAGAATCTGGCGTACCAGCACTTGCCAACTGTTGTGCTTGTTGCCAGTTCTGTTGCGCTCTCGCTTGCCCTTGCCAATCTTGAATTGCCGACTGTGCCTGAGTAGACAGCGCCCTACCCGGTCTAATTTGCTGAGCCGTATTAATTGCAGCAGCAAAATTACCTGAACGAGCTAATTGTCTTGCCTGATCTAAATATGGTTGATCTTGAATTCGTTGAATTCGGTTAGTCCATTGAGCAATTTTACTTTGAGCTTCAGGATACAACGCCCGACCTCTAGCAATTTTAGAAGCTTCGTTAATTGCCGCTACCAAAGAAGTGGGATCTCCCAAGCTGGCTACTTGCTCAGCCCGATTCAACAGCGGACGATCTTCAGTTGTTTGAATCTGAGCTTGCCATTGCGCTACTTGTTGTTTTGCTTCCTGTGCTCTGGGATTATTATCTGGAATTTGTTGTGCTTCTCTAATTGCCGCTTGTAAGTCATTGATTGTACCCATACCTGCCAGCTGACGGGCTTTATCTAACCGGGCGACATCCTGTTGTTCTTGTTGCCAACGCAATAACCAATCTTGCGCTTTATTATACAAAGGTCGATTCGGGGCAATCTTCTGCACTTGGTTAATTGCCGCATCTAAACTGGTGACTGTTCCTTCTTGCGCTAATGCTAATGCTTGTGCCAAGTTGGTGAAATCATCTATATCGCCCCGCAAGTTGATAATCGAAGGAATTCTTCTGACTATAGACAAAGCTCCATCTACATCCTGATTATCTAACTGCGTTTCGGCTAAATCGAGCATTTTTCGCCCAAATTCTACGATCGCAGCTTTAGAAGCTTCGTACAGATAGCTTTTTGAACTGATACTTTGGGCTAGTTTAATTGCTTCTAAAAGATTGTCTATCCCACCAGCCCTTGCCAATCGCCGAGCCTTTGTTAAACTTTCGCCATCTTCCCTAGCTGAGGCAATAACTTGGGTAATTTCCTCATATTTTGTAGTTTCCCAATATTTATTGCCAATGTAAAGCAAGCGTGTGGCTTCCCGGAATGCTTGCGTCCAATTTTCTTTTCTTACTTCTGCTTCGGCGGCTCGATAGTAACCTTCTGCTTTTGTCCACAAAGCTCGCCAGCGTTCTATGCGGTTTTCTACGAGGGCGTATGCGGGAACTTCGCTAGGAATTTTTTTGGCGGTAGCGATCGCTTCATCTAATCTACCTGTCTCAAAAGACTTATCTGCCAAATTTAAAATATCTTGCGACCATTCTTTAATCAATGAATTTGCTTCATCCCGCAATGGGTGATCTTGCGGTAGAGTTTTTACCAGGGAAATTGCTTCCAGCAAGCCTTTCACTGTCTGCTTATTCGCGGCTAGTTCTGCACAGGAAATCCTTTCTGATGCTGAACTTGTCATCATATTAATCGACGAGCAATTAGGCTGTGCTGGCAGCGTCAACAATAGTGTGACTGCTAGTGTTCCCACTCCGCCTGCGCTAACTGTTGCTAACGCTACCCAGAATTGCCACTGTCCTGTTAACTGTTGTACTGCCGGAGGCATCTTAATCTGCACTTGTTTCAACTTCTTACTTATTTGCCTAAGTTTCCCATTCTTGCCTTTGTGGAGAGCTTCTTTTTCGCCAATTTTATCAGTTCGCTCTTCTAGTGCGACTGGTGCTTCTTTTTCTTTGCTCTCTGGCGAAACTGAAGCTTCAACTTTTAATTGTTCGTGCAGATTGCCATGAGGCGTAACAGTGTTATTTGGAATCAGAGGTGGAATTGGCGATCGATTTTTATTTCCCTGCTCTGAAGCTTTTATCGGCGACCTGATGTTTGGGCTTTCCGCGTCTCTCATAGCTCACACCAAAATAATCCTGCATTAACCTGGCTAGCTCGAATATGCAGTGGTAGCTATCCTACCCCTCTAATTCCAAAAAAGCTAGATCTTGGGCAATATATATTCTAATTACCATCCTCCAAACATTTTGTCATCCGTTTTCAGCCTGACGATTCGGCTCGTAAATCTAAAATCAGTTGCGCCAATTCGTCGCTACTAGCTTGATAAACTTCTCCACAAAAATGACAAGTTGCCTCAGCACCATTATCTTTTTCGATCATGTCCTGCAATTCCGCTTCTCCCAAAAGTTTCAACGCACCTAAAACTCGCTCGTAAGAACAGTTACATTGAAAACGTAGCAGCTGCACTTCTGGTAATAACTCTAGCCCCATATCTCCCAGCAATTGCTGAAAAATATCTGGTAATGTATTACCTGCCTGTAGCAAAGGTGTAAATCCTGACAATGCGTTTACCCTAGAGTCTAAAGTTTCAACCAAGGCTTCATCTGTTGCTGCTTTCGGCATCACTTGAATCAAAATCCCTCCCGATGCAGTCACTACACCAGCCTCGACAAATACTCCAACTACTAAAGCTGAAGGTGTCTGTTCCGAAGTAGCCAGGTAATAGGAAATATCATCTCCGATTTCCCCAGAAACCAGTTCTACTGTACTAGAGTAAGGATAACCATATCCTATATCTCGAACTACGTACAGATATCCGTCCTTACCTACTGCTCTCCCTACATCTAGTTTCCCTTTGGCGTTCGGTGGGAGTTCGATTCCCGGATTGTCTACATAACCCCGCACTGTACCATCTAATCCAGCATCAACTAAAATTCCCCCTAAAGGACCATCTCCTTTCACCCGAATATTTACTCTTGATTCAGGTCGCTTCATACTGGAAACTAACAACAACCCAGCAGACATCGTGCGCCCTAAAGCTGCTGTCGCTACGTAGGAAAGTTGATGTCTCCGTCTCGCTTCCTCTGTGAGGCGCGTGGTAATTACGCCAACGGCGCGAATTCCTCCATCAGCAGCAGTAGCTCTAATTAACTGATCGGCCATGTAAATTCCTTACATTTCTTAACATCTACTATTGTAAGGACTCTCACTCAAACCAGTGAGCGAAAGAGAAAATTTTCTTGATTGTTTAGTTTTTCCTTCTTTACCTCGCTAATCTCTCCTTGTCCCAAGAGGACAAAGGAAATGTTAAGGTACAAAAAAATATCGTTAGTTTGGTAATTGATTTAATTTATGCTGGGTAATTTTCAACAAAGTAAATTGCGAATTGAGGTGGAAGCAGAGGAAAGTACAATTCGAGAGAGTCTCCTCTATCCCCGGAAATTGCAACAGTGGTTATGGCCGCAAAGTTTTGATGCTAATTTACCAGAGGAACTTCATACTGGATTAAAGTTTACTAGTTGGCTCGGTCCGATCGCCATTCAACACCAAGTTGACATAGCAGAACCCAACCATCTTCGCTTAATTTTAAGTCAAGGAATTGACGGTTTTCACGAATGGTATTGGGGTAATGGTTGGGTACAATCTCGCTTGGAAGGTATCTCTTTACTCCCTTTGAATTTAGCCCAAACTTTCGGTTTGCTCAGATTAAGAGAATTTGTCACCAATAATCAAACTGAACTCTAGTGATAAGTTTGTTGTGAGCGATAAATTGTTCACAACAAACTTTTTATTGTTGGCGCTCTTTTTTGGTGATTTCATTTAGTCCTACTTGATCTAATAAGGCAAGAATATCAGAGTAGGTAGATTGATTAGGATTAGCTGTAAAAGCAGTACTAAGTGTTTCTAAGGCATCATACCAATAACCTCTTTGGGCAAAAACTCTTGCTTTGTCTTGAGAGGTATTTGCTTGGGATAATTGGTTAGTTAATTCTGGTGTAGGTGCTACTCGCTTAATTCCTGCTTCTACAGATATTTTACGTCTTTTTCCTTCACTAACACAGGAGACTGATACTGACCAAATGTATTCTTCTCCTATTTCTAATTTCGCTTTATCTTTGGGGAGTTGCATTTGAATTATTCCGGCTGAAGGTTGTAATTGTTCTGCATAAATCGGTTCTTTTTCTTCAGCTTTTCGCAATTCAAATACCATGATTTCTACATCTTTGCTTGGTAAATACCACAGAAATGTGGGATTACTAGAAGTAGTTAATCCTAGATGATTTTGGGGTACTAGAAGAGTTGGTGTGGTAGAAATACATTCTTTTGGTATAGTTTGAATCGGTTTTGGATCGGGTGTGGGAGTACCTCTAGTTCTTGTCCAATTTTCTTCTGATTCTAAAATAGTGGGTGTTTCGTGCGCTCTAGCTCCGCCGGAGCCTGTGGATCTTGGGGCTCCTCGATCGGGCGGACTATATTGAATACCTCCGGGCAAAGTTTGTGCTAAAGCTGGGGCATTAAATAGTTCTATTGATAGGCGCTTAAATAGCGGATTATGAGAACTATTAGTGGTAGTAACTAAGTGAAGTAAAAAAATTGATACTATACTTAAAATCCAGGGATTTTGTTGCCGATCGTTAATCATAATTTTCCAGCTTTATTCTACGAAAGCCACCCTAAATGAACCAGACCAACTTTTTGAGCTAGTATACTGTAATCTGACTCAATTCCAGCAAAAATTGTTTCAGATATTAGGTATTTTGAGTAAATGTTTCCGCCGATTCATCTCTAAATTGCCCAAAGTCAGTAACTAACATCTTTGTTAATAGTCAAGATTCCGATTAGGGATTGTTGCCTTTAATTTACTTGCTGACTTTGGTAACTACACCTCCTATTGTTAATTCCCCGGATATCAACTTACTTGTTCTTTCTTAGACAAGTTTTATACTTAGTTTGCCGATCGCCTATCACTACCTTGGCTTAACTAGTAACACTGAGCAAGGAGCATCTTCGACAACTTGACTACTGACCGATCGCTCTAAAATCCGTTTTAGCCCAGTTAATCCCCGACTACCAATCACAATTAAATCAGCATGGTAAATATTAGCCAGACGGACTATTTCTTCTGCCGGATCGCCTGTAACTATTTCTAATTCACTCTCGTAAGGCAGTCTAGTTTGGTAAGACTGCAACTGCTTCTCAACTTTGCGGTAGGGAATTTCCTCACTAATACCATGAGGTCGATCGGCAGACCATTCTACATCCTCATCCGGGGGCGAAATAACGTGAGAGAGGATAATTTTTGTTTCTGCCTGTAAATTAACTTCATCAAGACTATCAATTACCTGTTCCGATAGTTCTGTCCCATCTAATGCCACCAAAATTGTTTTCAGCACAAACCATGCCTCCTGAAAGAGTAGTTGCTAGTTTTGAGTTTACTGTCGTGAATTATAAAAATATCTTCAATTACCAATTAAATGAAGGCGGGTTTATCAATTTTTATGATTTCCCACTGGCCTCACGATCAAACCCTAGCCGACTCAACTCAAAACCTGGGAGAGGCACACTGGCAGTAAATCGATTTCAGAACGTAACTACATGAGTTCAGAGAATCGTTATTTCTCCTAAAAGGTAGGCCGATCGCGATCGAAAGAGCAACCGAACAGAATTATACTGATTTAAGGTTTAGCAATCAATGATTTCCGGCATTCACCTACCTAGCAATGGAGATTAAATAAACTTAATTCAACTTTGGGGTCAATAGTCTTTAGGTTGAAGATTTAGGATTGCCATCTTGACCAGACTCACGTCGAGAAACTCTTAGTCGCACTGAGTCTGCATGGGAAGGTAGTCCTTCTGCATTTGCCAAGACATCGATCGCACCAGCTACTTTATGGAGTGCGGTAGCTGAATATTGAATCAAGCTAGAGTGTTTCATAAAAGTTTCCACGCCCAAAGCCGAGGCGTAGCGGGCGGCACCAGAAGTGGGTAAGGTATGATTTGGCCCAGCTAAGTAATCACCGACGGCTTCCGGTGTCGAATGACCCAGGAAAATTGCCCCAGCGTGACGAATTAAATCCAAGGTTGACCAAGGATCTTCCACTTCTAGTTCTAAGTGTTCGGGAGCAAATTCGTTAGACAGTTCCGCAGCAATAGCTAAGGACTCCACAAACACGATTAAGCCATAGTGAGCGATCGCTTTTTCCGTCAGCGTCCGTCGCGGGTGATCCACTAATTGCAGTTCTACTTCCGCTTGGACTTTATGTGCCAAAGTTGAATCCGTAGTTAACAGAATTGCTGAAGCCATTGGATCGTGTTCCGCTTGCGCCAACAAATCAGCCGCTATATGGACAGGATTAGCACTTTTATCGGCAATTACCAGCACTTCTGAAGGCCCAGCTAAAGAATCTATGCCCACAGTGCCATAAACCAATTTTTTCGCCAAAGTGACGTAAATGTTACCTGGCCCAGTAATTACATCTACTTTCGGGATCGTTTCGGTTCCGAATGCTAGGGCGGCGATCGCTTGCGCTCCTCCCACGCGGTAAATTTCTGTAATACCTGCTTCCTGTGCTGCTACCAACACAGCTGGAGAAATCGCTTTATCTGCCCCAGGCGGTGTCACCATGACAATGCGGGATACTCCAGCCACCTTAGCTGGAATCGCATTCATCAACACCGTACTCGGATAAGCCGCACGACCACCAGGAACGTAAATTCCAGCCTTATCTACTGGTCGGTAACGTTTACCCAAAACCACTTCGTCTTCTTTAAACTGTACCCAGGATTTGGGTACTCGCTGTCGGTGGAACGCTTCGACCTGTTCTTTTGCCAGAAGAATTGCATTTAGCAATTCTTTCGAGACTTGCTGATAAGCAGCATCCATTTCGGAACCGCTGACCCGCAACTCTTCTGGTGTTAAGTTTTGTTGATCGAATTCCGCCGTATAATGCAATACTGCTCGATCGCCCTGCGCCTTAACGCGCTGAAGAACTTCTCGAACTGTTGCTTCTTTATGAACAATCTGGTCAGTAGAAGTGCGATCGCGGATACGTCGCAATTCTGCTTCTGCCTCAGTCCGCTCAGTAATGATTCGCAGCATGGAGTTAGGAATGCCAATCTTAGGAAGTTACCCGTTTGTGTGTGGGGCACAGACACCCTGGTAATTTTGCGGGGTTGGTTGTCAAACCATCTGTTTTTAGATTCAGTATGCTTGGTCAACTCATCCCAATTTTCCAGGCTTGCCCAATATTTGTTTCTCTAGCTTAACTTGAGATCTCGATCGCGGATCGCTCCCACGTCAGCATAGATGTTATATTAGTTTTTCCAGGACTTTCAATGTTTATTAGATAGAGTAGCTTCGGAACAACAGCAGTGGCTAATATTAAATCCGCTATTAAGCGCGTCAAAATTGCCGAACGCAACCGTTTGCGTAACAAAGCTTACAAATCAGCAGTCAGAACGCTGATGAAGGGATATTTTGCAGCAGTAGACAGCTATGCTGCTAATCCTACCCCAGAATCGCTCAATGATGTACAGCAGCGGATGTCAGCTGCTTACAGCAAAATCGACAAAGCCGTGAAAAAAGGCGTACTGCATCCCAACACAGGGGCAAGGAAAAAATCTCGTCTAGCTCGTACCTTAAAACGCCAAACTAGCCAAGCAACCGCTACGGCTTCCTGAGCAGAGGAGGCAGGGGGGTAGGGGAGCAGGAGAGCAATAAAACTTCTTAACTCAAAACTCAGAACTGAAAACTCAAAACCTAAAACTTCCCCCTAACCATGCAGTTGATTGATACCCATGTACACATCAACTTTGATGTGTTTCAGGCAGATTTGGATGCGATCGGGCAACGCTGGCGCGATGCAGGAGTGGTTTCACTAGTACACTCTTGCGTCCATCCAGATGAATTCCCAGGCATTCAGCAGCTTTCTAGGCGGTTTCCTGAACTGTTTTTTGCTGTAGGTCTACATCCGCTAGATACCGAAAAGTGGACAGCTAACACCTCTGAGCAAATTACTGCCTTGTCTAGTTCAGATCCGAAAGTAGTCGCTCTAGGCGAAATTGGACTGGACTTTTACAAGGCCGAAAACCAACAACAGCAGGAAGAAATATTGATCGCTCAACTGGAAATAGCCCGAAAAGCGCAAAAACCAGTGATTATTCATTGTCGCAATGCCGCCGAGCGAATGCGAGAACTAATGCAGGATTTTTGGGCAAACTCTGGCTCAGTCAACGGAGTGATGCACTGTTGGGGCGGAACTCCCGAAGAAACCCAATGGTTTTTAGACTTAGGTTTCTATATTAGCCTCAGTGGTATAGTAACATTCAAAAACGCTACCGCAATTCAAGAATCAGCCAAAATGATTCCTCAAAATCGGTTGCTCGTGGAAACAGATTGCCCATTTCTGGCCCCAGTTCCCAAACGGGGAAAACGGAATGAACCAGCTTACGTTCGCTATGTAGCGGAATTTGTGGCTGAGTTACGTGGCGTGTCCCTAGAAGACTTCGCCAACACCACAACTCAAAATGCTTGTCAATTATTTGGTCTGCCAATTATGGCTAATCAGGTGTAAACTGCTACTTGTTACAACCGATCGGTGAAAAAATTCTCATTCCCATACTAAAAAAACCGTTTTAGGTCAACAAATATGGGTAACATTGCGCCATAATGTTTAAGGGGGAAAACACAGTGGGGGAAAGCGCCGTGAATCAAGGAGTTAACCTAAACACTATTGCTACGCTACAATATCATAGCCACAAAAGAACTACACAGGCAAATGACTGCTACCGATCGCCAGAGGTGAAAAGCCTGATATTTTTAAATTTGCTCGCCTAACCACCAAGATTTAACTTTATGAGAGCAGCTTTTCCAGCGATCGATCGAGGCAAAATGCCAAAGGCAAACTTCAAAAATTGACCAGGATTTACAGATTTACCGAATTTCTTGATTAATCCCGATCGTCGAAGTAAATCAATAAATAAATCCGGTTGTGCTTTTTGAATTTGGGATTGTTTTAGTGATAATCTACAAAACCTTTGTTGAGATTCAAGACTTGCAATTAACCAACTACAGAGATTTTCATACTTTTGATTTAGGATTGAGAATGCTTCGTCCCGAAGATTTTCGATTTTAGATTTTCGATTAATCAACAAATCCCACATCGAAAATCCAAAATCACTTGACTGACTGATGTTCTGTTTGCGATCGCGCAGCGTTGCGCTCTTCACTATCGCCTAAAACTTAAAACTCGCTATGCTTCTTGACCAAATGAACGACACCACCCAAGACTCTCCTACTAATGTTACACTACCTGACCTAGTAGAAATCCAACGCTCCAGCTTTCGTTGGTTCCTAGAAGAAGGATTAATCGAAGAACTCAATAGCTTCTCCCCAATTACCGACTATACAGGAAAGCTAGAACTACATTTCTTAGGCAAAGACTACAAATTAAAAAGACCAAAATACGACGTAGACGAAGCCAAACGCCGGGACAGCACTTATGCCGTACAAATGTACGTTCCCACCCGTTTGCTCAACAAAGAAACAGGTAGAATTAAAGAACAAGAAGTATTCATCGGCGATCTACCTTTAATGACCGATCGCGGTACCTTCATCATCAACGGTGCCGAACGAGTCATCGTCAACCAAATCGTCCGTTCCCCCGGAGTTTACTACAAATCAGAAGTAGACAAAAACGGTCGTCGTACCTACTCCGCCTCCCTCATCCCCAACCGCGGCGCATGGCTGAAATTTGAAACCGACAAAAACGACTTAGTTTGGGTCAGAATCGACAAAACCCGCAAACTTTCCGCCCAAGTCCTCTTAAAATCCTTGGGACTAGCAGACAACGAAATCTTCGATGCCCTGCGTCACCCAGAATACTTCCAGAAAACCCTGGAAAAAGAAGGCAACCCTTCCGAAGAAGAAGCCTTGATGGAACTGTACCGCAAACTACGTCCAGGGGAACCACCCACCGTATCTGGCGGTCAACAACTCCTAGATTCCCGCTTCTTCGACCCCAAACGCTACGACTTAGGAAGAGTGGGGCGCTACAAACTCAACCGCAAACTGCGCTTGAGTGTTCCAGACACAGTGCGAGTACTTACACCCCAAGACATTCTTGCCAGCATCGACTACCTAATCAACTTGGAGTTTGATATTGGTAACACAGACGACATCGACCACTTAGGCAACCGTCGCGTTCGTAGCGTCGGCGAACTCCTGCAAAACCAAGTCCGCGTCGGATTAAACCGTCTAGAACGGATAATTAGAGAACGGATGACCGTTTCCGATGCGGAAGTTTTGACACCTGCATCTTTAGTTAACCCCAAACCTTTAGTTGCGGCAATTAAAGAATTCTTTGGTTCCTCCCAACTCTCGCAGTTTATGGATCAAACCAACCCCCTAGCAGAATTAACCCACAAACGGCGACTTTCTGCACTAGGCCCCGGAGGATTGACCAGAGAAAGGGCAGGGTTTGCCGTTCGAGATATTCACCCCTCACACTATGGTCGAGTTTGTCCTATTGAAACACCTGAAGGGCCAAACGCTGGCTTAATTAGTTCCTTGGCTACCCACGCGAGGGTGAATCAGTACGGTTTCTTAGAAACTCCTTTCTGGCGAGTAGAAAACAGCATAGTCCTATCGCACCTGCCCCCAGCCTACATGACCGCAGACGAAGAAGACGACAAGCGGGTAGCACCAGGGGACATTCCCTTTGACGAAAACGGCAGAATTTTAGGAGATACCGTCCCAGTACGTTATCGCCAAGAATTTACGACCACTACTCCAGACCAAGTAGACTATGTAGCCGTTTCTCCAGTACAAATTATTTCCGTCGCTACTTCTTTGATTCCCTTCTTAGAACATGACGACGCAAACCGGGCTCTGATGGGTTCCAATATGCAGCGCCAAGCGGTGCCATTACTCAGGCCAGAACGACCCTTAGTAGGTACGGGACTGGAAGCCCAAGCAGCTAGAGATAGCGGGATGGTGATTGTTTCTCGGACGGATGGAGAAGTTACTTATGTTGATGCCGAAAGAATCAGGGTTCGTCCTGCGTCATCAATAGGAAGCGACGGGAAAGAAGAACAGCCCAAAGAAATTGAATACGTCCTGCAAAAATATCAACGTTCTAACCAGGATACCTGCTTAAATCAAAGACCGATCGTCCACGTAGGCGATAAAGTACAAGCAGGTCAAGTAATGGCAGATGGTTCAGCCACAGAAGGCGGCGAACTAGCATTAGGACATAACATCCTAGTCGCTTATATGCCTTGGGAAGGCTATAACTACGAAGACGCAATCCTAATTAGCGAACGTTTAGTTTATCAGGATATTTACACTTCAATTCACGTTGAAAAATTTGAAATTGAAGCCAGACAAACCAAACTAGGCCCAGAAGAAATTACCCGTGAAATTCCCAACGTTGGGGAAGATGCCCTCAGACAACTCGATGAAACCGGAATCATTCGCATTGGTGCTTGGGTAGAATCGGGAGATATTCTCGTTGGTAAAGTTACACCAAAAGGTGAATCTGACCAACCCCCAGAAGAAAAACTCTTACGGGCAATTTTCGGGGAAAAAGCCAGAGATGTGCGAGATAACTCCCTGCGCGTACCTAACGGCGAAAAAGGTCGGGTTGTGGATGTGCGGGTATTTACTCGCGAACAAGGGGACGAACTACCCCCAGGTGCAAACATGGTCGTCCGCGTTTATGTTGCCCAAAAACGGAAAATCCAAGTAGGCGATAAAATGGCAGGTCGTCATGGGAATAAAGGGATTATTTCCCGGATTCTGCCTTTGGAAGATATGCCTTATTTACCCGATGGTACTCCGGTGGATATCGTATTAAACCCCTTGGGTGTACCTTCGCGGATGAATGTGGGACAGGTTTTTGAATGCTTGCTTTCTTGGGCAGGAGAAAACTTGGGTTATCGGTTCAAGATTATCCCATTTGATGAACGTTATGGACAAGAGGCTTCACGGGCAACAGTGCATGGCAAACTAGACCAAGCCAGGGATGAAAGTGGGAAAGAGTGGCTGTTCCGACCAGAACACCCTGGTAAGATTGTCGTCTATGATGGGCGCACTGGGGAACCGTTCGATCGTCCAGTGACCGTAGGAAAAGCTTATATGCTCAAACTAGTCCACTTGGTCGATGATAAGATTCACGCCCGTTCCACTGGCCCATACTCCTTGGTGACACAGCAACCTCTGGGTGGTAAAGCCCAACAAGGTGGTCAGCGGTTTGGAGAAATGGAAGTGTGGGCGCTAGAAGCATTCGGCGCAGCTTACACTTTACAAGAATTGCTGACAGTAAAATCTGACGATATGCAGGGGCGGAATGAGGCGTTAAATGCGATCGTTAAAGGTAAAGCAATTCCTCGTCCTGGGACACCAGAATCTTTCAAAGTATTAATGCGCGAATTACAATCTTTGGGATTGGATATTGCGGTGCATAAAGTGGAAACCCAAGAAGATGGTAGCACCAGAGATGTGGAAGTTGATTTGATGGCAGATGTGGGAGGTCGTCGGACTCCTAGCAAGCCAACTTATGAGTCTTTGACTCGTGAGGATTTGGTAGAAGAAGAAGAATAAGTAAAAGATGCCCGACTTCTTGAAGAAGTCGGGCATCTCAAGACCAAAAAACTAAAATCTCAAATCGAAAATTGGAAAGATGGCAAAGCTGGAACAGCGTTTTGATTATGTAAAAATTGGCATTGCTTCACCAGACAGAATTCGCATCTGGGGAGAAAGAACTCTACCTAACGGGCAAATTGTTGGGGAAGTAACTAAGCCAGAAACTATTAACTACCGCACCCTAAAGCCTGAAATGGATGGCTTATTTTGCGAGCGAATTTTTGGGCCGGCAAAAGATTGGGAATGTCATTGCGGTAAATATAAAAGAGTCAGACATAGAGGTATTGTTTGCGAACGTTGCGGCGTAGAAGTAACTGAATCTAGAGTGCGGCGACATAGGATGGGCTATATTAAATTGGCAGCCCCAGTAGCTCATGTTTGGTATCTCAAGGGAATTCCTTCTTATATTGCAATTCTCTTAGATATGCCCTTGCGGGATGTAGAACAAATTGTTTACTTTAATGCTTATGTAGTTCTAGATCCGGGTAATGCTCCTAATCTCACTTATAAGCAACTGCTGACTGAAGATCAGTGGATGGAAATTGAGGATCAAATTTATAGTGAGGATACCCAACTTGCAGGGGTAGAAGTGGGAATTGGTGCCGAGGCGCTGCAAAGATTATTGCAAGATTTGAATTTAGAAAAGGAAGCCGAACAACTACGCGAAGAAATTGCTTCCGCTAAGGGACAAAAACGCGCCAAATTAATTAAAAGATTGCGCGTTATGGATAACTTTGTTGCCACTGGTTCGCAACCAGATTGGATGGTTTTAGAAGTTATTCCTGTGATTCCGCCTGATTTACGCCCGATGGTGCAATTAGATGGTGGTCGGTTTGCGACTTCGGATTTAAATGATTTGTATCGTCGGGTAATTAATCGAAATAATCGCTTAGCTAGATTACAAGAAATTTTAGCTCCTGAAATCATTGTCCGTAACGAAAAACGGATGTTGCAAGAAGCAGTAGACGCTTTAATTGATAATGGTCGGCGGGGTAGAACGGTAGTTGGAGCAAATAATCGTCCGTTGAAATCTTTGTCGGATATTATTGAAGGGAAGCAAGGACGTTTCCGGCAAAACTTGTTAGGTAAACGGGTGGATTATTCCGGTCGTTCTGTAATTGTGGTGGGTCCGAAATTAAAGATTCACCAGTGTGGGTTGCCGCGGGAAATGGCGATCGAACTTTTCCAACCCTTCGTCATCCATCGCCTAATTCGCCAAGGTTTAGTTAACAATATTAAAGCCGCAAAAAAATTAATTCAACGCAACGATCCAAGTGTTTGGAATGTTTTGGAAGAGGTAATCGAAGGACATCCAGTATTACTAAACCGGGCTCCTACATTACACAGATTAGGGATTCAATCTTTTGAACCAATTTTAGTAGAAGGAAGGGCAATTCAATTACACCCATTAGTTTGTCCAGCATTTAACGCTGACTTCGACGGCGACCAAATGGCGGTTCACGTTCCTTTATCTTTAGAATCTCAGGCAGAAGCAAGATTGTTAATGTTAGCTTCTAATAATATCTTGTCTCCGGCAACTGGTAGACCAATTGTTACTCCTAGCCAAGATATGGTTCTCGGTTGCTATTATTTAACCGCGGAAAATCCCGCTTATGCCAAAGATAAAGACCGCTATTTCGCTACTCTTGATGATGTAATTGTTGCCTACGAACAAAAACAAATTAATCTGCACTCCTACATAATGGTGAGGTTTAATGGCAAAACTGTACATTCAGAACCAGAAAAACTCGCAAGTGAAGAACGTTCCGACGATGGACAGATTGTAGTGAAAACATACATCGGCGAAAAAAGTGGTGCGGTTTTGCGCCGAGTTCGGGAAGATGCAGAAGGTAATTTAATTAGCCAATATATTCGCACTACTCCGGGAAGGATTATTTTCAATAAGACCATTGAAAATGCCATCCGCTAATTGTAGGGGCGGGTTTTGTTGTTGACTTCTCTGTTATGACAACGAAATTATCTGCTAAACCCGCCCGTACTGAGTTATGAGTTTTGAGTTATTGATTTCCCGAAAACTCAAAACTTAAAATTCATAACTAAACTTAAAACTCAAAACTTAGAATTCATAACTCAAAACGCCATGACAGAAGAACAAGTATTTCGTAATCACGTTGTAGATAAAGGTCAATTAAAAAGATTAATTACCTGGGCATTTACCAACTATGGAACTGCCAGAACTGCTCAAATTGCAGACAAACTTAAAGATTTAGGTTTTCGCTATGCTACTAAAGCTGGAGTATCTATATCAGTAGATGATTTGCAAGTACCTGATAGCAAACGCGACCTTTTAGAAGCAGCAGAAGAAGAAATTCGGAATACTGAACAGCGTTATTCCAGAGGGGAAATTACCGAAGTAGAACGCTTCCAAAAAGTAATTGATACTTGGAACAGTACTTCAGAAATTTTAAAAGATGAAGTTGTGACTAACTTCCGCAAAAAAGACCCCCTGAACTCCGTTTACATGATGGCGTTTTCGGGTGCTAGAGGTAACATTTCTCAGGTTCGTCAGTTAGTAGGAATGCGGGGATTAATGGCAGATCCTCAAGGACGAATCATTGACTTACCAATTAAAACTAATTTCCGGGAAGGATTAACTGTTACGGAATACATTATTTCTTCTTACGGTGCGCGGAAGGGTCTAGTAGATACTGCTTTAAGAACGGCGGATTCTGGTTACTTAACTCGCCGTTTGGTGGATGTTTCCCAAGATGTAATTATTCGGGAACTCGACTGCGGAACTAATCGGGGGATTTCGATGAAGCCGATGACAGATGGCGATCGCGTCCTCATCCCTCTGAAAGACCGCCTACTCGGAAGAATGTTAGCCGCCGATGTCACCCACCCCCGAACCGGAGAAATCATCGCCAAACGCAACCAACACATTGACGATGACTTAGCCGCCGAAATCGGCAAAGCCAAAGTAGAAGAAGTCATCCTCCGCAGTCCCCTTACCTGCGAAGCCGCCCGTTCCGTCTGTCAAGCTTGCTACGGATGGAGCTTAGCTCACGGCAAAATGGTAGATTTAGGGGAAGCTGTAGGTATTATTGCGGCCCAATCGATCGGCGAACCCGGAACCCAGCTAACCATGAGAACCTTCCACACCGGAGGCGTATTCACCGGAGAAGTAGCAAGAGTCATCAAATCCAGCATCGAAGGCACAATCAAATATAGCCGCAGCCTCCGTACCCGTCCCCATCGTACCCGTCATGGAGAAGAAGCCTTCATCGCCGAAACCAATGGCGAAATCACCATCACCGGAACAGACAACGCCGAAACCTTCCCAATTATCCAAGGTTCAATCCTCTTAGCCGCAGATAACAGCAAAGTCAGACCCGGAAAAATGCTCGGAGAAGTCCCGATTACTGGGCGCAACGTCCGACGCAGCACCGAAAAAGCTGTAAAAGACGTGGCATCTGACTTAGCCGGAGAAGTCAAATTCGCTGACTTGATACCGGAAGAAAAAACCGATCGCCAAGGCAACACCACTAGAATCGCCCAACGCGGTGGACTAGTCTGGGTACTCTCAGGAGAAGTATACAACCTCCCACCCGGAGCCGAACCAGTAGTTAAAAACAACGACAAAATCCAAGCAAACAGCGTCCTCGCCGAAACCAAACTAATCAGCGAACATGGTGGCGTAGTCCGACTCCCGCAAGAAAACACCACAGGCGGAGCCCGTGAAATCGAAATTATCACGGCTTCTGTCCTCTTAGACACCGCCAAAGTTCGCGCCGAAAAATACCAAGGCGTTGACCATTACCTGATTGAAACCCAAAGCGGACAACTGTTTTCCTTGAAAGCGGCACCGGGTACAAAAGTGCAAAATAATCAGGTAGTAGCTGAACTGATAGACGATCGCTACCGTACCCACACAGGCGGCATCATTAAATACGCCGGAGTAGAAGTAGCCAAACGCGGCAAAGCTAAACAAGGCTACGAAGTCATCCAAGGCGGCACGCTCCTTTGGATACCAGAAGAAGCCCACGAAGTCAACAAAGACATCTCCCTACTACTAGTCGAAGACGGACAATTTATCGAAGCCGGAACTGAAGTAGTCAAAGATATCTTCTGTAGTACTTCTGGGGTGATTGAAGTCGTACAGAAAAACGACATCTTGCGGGAAATCGTAATTAAACCGGGAGATTTGCATTTAATTGATGATTTAGATGCGATCGCTCCCGATCATCGCACCATCATCACCGAAAACACAGGCAGCCTAGTCCACCCAGGTCAAGAAGTCTACCCCGGCATCACGCCTCAAGAACTGCGCTACCTAGAATACATCGAAACCCCAGAAGGCCCAGCCCTCCTACTCCGTCCAGTACAGGAATACCACATACCCGACCAACCCAGCGTCCCTACCCAAAGAGCCTCATCAGCGGCAGGAGAACAAACACAGATTAAAAACCGAGAAATCCCAGAAGAGGAAAACTCATTAACCCAAAATACAGAACTCACCCAATCCTTAGAACTGCGAGCCGTCCAAAGACTACCATATAAAGACGGAGAAAGAGTCAAATCTGTAGAAGGCTTAGACCTACTGCGAACCCAACTAGTACTAGAAATTGGTAGAGACGCACCCCAACTAGCCGCAGACATCGAACTCATCCCCGACCAAAATGACCCCGAAGTCATGCGACTTCAACTAGTGATCCTAGAATCATTAGTAATTCGTCGCGATGTAGCCGCAGATGCCACCCAAGGCAGCACCCAAACCCGCCTCCTAGTCCAAAACGGACAAGAAATTCCTCCAGGGGCAGTAGTCGCCCGCACCGAAATTCAATGTAAAGAAGCTGGAGAAATTCGCGGGATCAAAGAAGGTGCAGAAGCAATCCGCCGCGTGTTAATAGTCAGAGAAACTGACTTAATCACTATCGAAACCACCGTTACTAGCAAAAAAGAGCTTTCCGTTAAAGTTAACGACCTGATTACCGACGGCTCAACGATCGCCCCAGAAGTAGTAGCACCTTCCTCCGGCATGGTAGTTGCCCTCAACGAAACCGACAAAGGCGTTGCAGTCGTAATGCGAATCGCCCGACCTTATCGCGTATCTAACGGCGCAATCTTACACATAGACGACGGCGACTTAGTACAACGGGGAGACAACTTAGTACTACTGGTATTTGAAAGGACAAAAACTGGAGACATCATTCAAGGTTTACCGAGAATCGAAGAACTCCTAGAAGCCAGAAAACCAAAAGAAGCTTGCATCCTCGCCCGTCGCCCCGGAACAGTACAAATCGTTTACGGAGATGACGAACCTCACGAAATCAAAGTAATCGAATCCGACGGCGTAATCGCGGAATATCCCATTGGTCCCGGACAAAACGTTATCGTTGGTGATGGACAAGAGGTAGATGCTGGGGAACCTTTAACTGATGGCCCATCAAATCCTCATGAAATTCTAGAAATTTTCTTCGAGTTACATCGGGAAAGTCGCGGTATTTACGAAGCTTCTTTAGCTGCGTTAAGAGCTTGCCAAACCTTCTTAGTCAATGAAGTTCAATCTGTATACCAATCACAAGGGATTGAAATTTCCGATAAACACATCGAAGTAATCGTCCGCCAAATGACCTCTAAAGTCAGAGTTGATGACGGAGGCGACACGGTAATGCTGCCAGGGGAACTAGTGGAACTGCGGCAAATTGAGCAAGTAAATGAAGCGATGTCGATTACTGGTGCTGCTACTGCTCAGTACACTCCCGTCCTGCTAGGAATCACAAAGGCTAGCTTGAATACGGATAGCTTCATCTCTGCTGCTTCCTTCCAAGAAACAACCAGAGTCTTGACAGAAGCCGCTATTGAAGGTAAGTCTGACTGGTTGCGCGGACTTAAAGAAAATGTCATCATCGGACGTTTGATTCCTGCTGGTACAGGATTCAATGCTTATGAAGAAGCGATGTCTACTCCTGATATCGATCTAAGTTATGACGGCAGTGGCGTGTTGGATGATGAAGTAAATTTGTCTGAGGTGGTTTTGGACGATCGAACAGCACGTAATTACCGCATGGAAATGAGCAGAGAAGACAGAGAAATCGAACCTACTAAAGGTCGTAATGGTTACTCTTTCCTAGCTGATGGTGATGAATTGATCGATGATGAAATCTACGGAGATGATGACATGGAAGATGATGAAGATGATGATGATGACATGGACTAGATAAGTAAAAAGTAAAAAGTTAAGAGTCAAAATTCTTTCTTTTGACTCTTAACTTTTTACTTTATGGGCAAGTTGCTAGGAATTTTTTGTTAAGTTAATTGTGCTGTCCGAATCGAGAGTTTCTGAGTTTGTTCACCACGTCGGATAACTAATTGTAGTGTTTGTCCTACCTGAGAACTTTCAACAACATTTTGCAAAGCTGTTGCATTAGTAACAGGTTGACCATCAATTTCTACAATGACATCTCCCCGACGCAAGCCACTTTGAGCCGCGGGAGTATTAGGCAAAATACCCATGACTAATACTCCAGAAATTTCTGGAATGGTCAGGGGAGAATTAGGATCGCTGTTGTTTTCTTTGGCTAATTGTGGTGTTAAAGTCACCATTTGAATGCCGATGTAAGGGTGAGCAACAGTTTTTCCTTGGGCTAATTGACTACTGATTTGCTTGGCTTTATCGATCGGAATAGCAAAACCAATTCCCATTGCTCCGGCACGAATTGCGGTGTTAATTCCGATTACTTCTCCCGAACTATTTAATAATGGGCCACCAGAATTACCAGGATTAATCGCGGCATCAGTTTGAATAAAATCAAGTCTTTTGTCGGGAACTCCTACTTCTACGGAGGGTCGTTTTAAAGTGCTGACAATACCAAGGGTAACGGTGTTATCTAATCCTAGTGGATTACCAACTGCGATCGCCCAATCTCCCACCTGCACTGTAGAAGAATCTCCTAAAGGTGCCACAGGTAAAACTTTACCTTTGGGGTCAATTTTTACCACCGCTAAATCAGTTACTTCATCAACTCCCTGCACTTTCCCCGCAAAAGTGCGTCCATCTTTCAGAGTTACAGTAACCTTATCCGCTTGGTCAACTACGTGAGCATTGGTGAGAATTACACCATTTTTATCGATAATAAAACCACTACCTTGACCTCTCATTAGTCCTTGTTGCGGGCCCCTTGGCATAGCAAAGTCTTCACCAAAAAAACGCCGGAAAAATGGATCGTCGAAAAAGGGATCGACATTGCGGGTAATGGTACGTTCGGTATCAATTCTTACTACTGCTGTGCCAACGCGATTAACAGCGTCGGTAACAAAGCTGCTGTTCCGTTGCTGGGAAGTTACTTTTTGGGGAACTTCCGTAGTCGATGAGTTGGGTAATGTAGGTAAAGAGTTTTCCTGAAACGTCTCTACTTGATTTTGAGCAATTGCCTCAAAAGGTAATCCTGCCATTGCACTCCAAAAAATTACGGCTCCCAAGAGAGTGGCAAGGCTATATTTGAGCAAACGACTGGAAAAGGAAAGAATCTTCGTTATTTGCATAATGTTGCTTTTTTAACTCCACTGTGCTATTTAAAGCTTCAGTATTTGCGGCGCAGAGTTTCCATCACTATTTTTACAGATTCTAGATGCTACTTCTGGAGGTGGCTCTCAACTTTGATTTTGGTAGTTTTGTTGTCATTTAAGTTAGGATTATCAATATTGATAGCTTGTAAGTGATGATTGGATCTAAAGACGAAATTTTTCCTGGTTCTGAGACAGAAGCAGAAGCAGGTTTGATTAATACAAATAAAACTCGGAAACGATCGCCCGTAGGTAAGAGTGTAGACCATACCCACACTCATCATTCCCACCCGGACGATTCCTCACATCACGATCGCCCAACTCATCATCATGTACACTCAGAAGAATCTTTACGAAGAATAATTAATCGCCTGTCTCGGATTGAAGGTCACATTCGCGGCATCAAATCAATGGTACAAGAAAGCCGTTCCTGTCCTGATGTATTAGTGCAGATTGCCGCTGTTCGAGGTGCTTTGGATCGAGTCGCCCGAATGATTTTAGATGAACACTTGACTGATTGTATTGGTCGGGCAGCAAAAGAGGGTAACATCGAAGCGGAAATTGAAGAGTTGAAGGCAGCTTTGGATCGATTTCTGCCTTAATAAAATTCCGCCAAAAATTTTGTTGTTTTTCCCGGATTCAGGTAATCTCGATGGGTAGAAATAATACTAGATGCACCCTGATAATTCTAGCCCCAGCCTAAAAACTGGGGTTTTTTGGTGGTTTTGGAGTAATTAATTTTGGCTAGCTATCTGTAGCTCTTCTTTAAGCATTCTCTGATAGATTTCTGGTAAGTATTGGCTCATTGAGTTATCTTCTATACCATATCCTAAACTTGTCCAAGTCCCAGAAAGCAGACGTAATACTTCCTCAATTTTTCCCTGACGTAGAAGCTTGGCAATATCGACTCCCCAGGCTTGGCGATCGCTTAACCAAGCGTAGACGATCGCATCTTGATACTCAGGTTCAAAACTATACCCAGTCCAAAATAAAAAAGGTGAAGGTTTCGGGTGATAACGTTCCGCTTTTTCTACCCATGTCTTGTACAATATTTGATATCGTCCGGCTGCCGTACTACATCGACCCCGATTAGGGCCAGTAACTATAGTTACACATAACTGCGGATGGTGACTCAAATCATGTACCTGTTTCCCGCCATAAAGTACCGCGTAGGGATTTGGTACATTTGACTCGCTGGCTGAAATAGTTCGCATCAAAGCGCGAATATAAGGATCGCCTCCAGTCATCATTAACGGTTGAATCATAACATCTGCTGGACTGGTAACAGTGTTAGTCACAAGCGTATCTGCAAGTAAATCTATGGCTAACCTTGGTTCGGAAAGCTGTTTTTGACTACGTTGCCAACTAAAATAACCTGATGACTGTCGTTGGATAGCTTGGCAGCTAATTAGCCAGAAAACCAGCGCCACAGCTGCTACTGAACTGGCTACTGTCACCCGCTTGAGAGTGAAATCTGACTTTTTTTTGCCTCTTGCAGAACGCTGGCGAGCCAATTTTCGAGCCAAAATGCCCACTCCTCAACTCAATAAAACCCTGTTTCCATAATGCGATCTCATATCACACTAGCAAACAGTTCCTGCCAATTTTCCTGGTTCGCTTCCGGCTGAGCCACAACTTCCACAATTTTATTCGCCGCTGCTGGTTGAAGTAATGCCTCGACACAAGTTTGCGCTACTTTAGTTCTGGGTATTCTACCTTCAAATAAAGTGTCAGCGACAGACATCACAACTTGTTGGGGATTTTCCTCATTAGTCAGACCACCAGGGCGGACTATTGTATAGGTTAGACCACTATTTTGGAGATATTCCTCAGCTTGTTTTTTCCAAACTAAAATCAACCAAAACAAATTTAGTGGATGAAAAAACTTGGACACACAAAGGGAAGTAACCAAAACAAAGTGCTGAATGTTATTAGCCTTAGCAACATCGACTAAGTTTTTGGTGCCTTCGTAGTCTACTTTGTAAGGGCCTGTGGGGTCAAAACTAGGACTAGCGCCAGTGGCACAAAGTAGGACTGTACTATCTCCGATCGCCTGAGCTAAACTCTCAGGTTGTAGTACATCGCCAACTACTAACTCTACTCGATCTGGCAGTAATCCTTTGGCTTTTTCCAAGTCTCGCACTAAAGCACGGACAGGAATTTGCCGCTTCACCAATTCTTGGACAATTCGGCGACCAGTTTGGCCTGTTGCCCCGGCTACAAATGCTTTCATGCTTCAAGCTATATTAGTTAGCATCGTTTTTACCATGAGATTCTTTTTGAGTTACCTAACCCAAATGGAGATAGGACTCGCTCCAACGATCGTCCGGTGTGTGGAGCAGATCTGGATGGATTTTCTAAGCGTGCTGATTTTACCAGGATATGAAAGTTATATGCAACCGCTTTCTCTCTAGAGGAGTATTTATTACTGTCAAAGGAGTGTCCCAGAGAAGGAGATATTTCTAGAATCAGAACTTAGCAATTATTGATTTTCTACGTTAAAATTCACAACTTAGATGTAACTTTTTTCCTGGTGAATGGGCATCCTGAAAATAGACAACCTATAAACAATTTAGGATAGCATCTATGCAATCACAATACAGCGAGTATCAATCGATCGAACTATCTGAGACGCTTTTGGATTTTAGACAAAATTTTTCGGAAGCAGAAGAGCAAAATCTGCAAGCTGCTGAAGAATTAGAGCCATTTCGCTTTCATGGTTATTTTGAAGATTGTATGGAGATGTCTGCGCCGCCGCAGGTAGTTGCTGAGTATCTGAATGCTCATCATGAGTGGTTTCGCCGCTGTGCTCAACCGATGAAAGCTGAGCCGTTAGGGGAAAATGGCTATGCTTTAGTAATCGGAAAGTTTGGTTCTTTTGGTTATGAAGTAGAGCCAAAAATCGGTTTACATCTGTTACCACCGGAGGCTGGTATTTACCGTATCCGCACAATTTCTATACCTGGTTATGTAACTCCTGGTTATGACGTGGATTTCAATGCAGCGATGAAATTAATTGAGGTAAATGCTGACTTAGTTGAGGGAAATACACAGACAAACGCGGATTCACCTAGTACAATTACCAGGATAGAATGGCAACTTGATTTAGCTGTGTTTATTAAGTTTCCCCGGTTTATTTATCGTTTACCTAAATCTTTAATTCAAACTACGGGCGATCGCTTATTAGCCCAAATTGTCCGTCAAGTAAATCGCCGCTTAACTCAAAAAGTCCAAGAAGATTTTCACAGCAGCTTAGGACTACCTTTACCCCAAAAATCTAAAAGGCAGTAATCGGGAATTTCAGATTAAATATAAATTAGGGTTTTATTTCTGAAATTCCCTGTATTTTTGGTTACATTTTGCTGATAATTCTTTGTAGGATTTCAACTCCAGTAAATGCCTGCCAACCAAACAAAACCAAAAGTACAACGTTTAAGAAGATATGGCTGTAGCGTGCCCAATTTTGCCCTTTTTGCATTAAGGGAGAAAGTGCAGCTGAAGTAGCAATTAAACCTGTCATGCCTAACCCTGCAAGCAAATGCGGGCCAACAAACAATTTGCCATTATTGATATACGTAACACCCATGCCAATTAGGGTAATAATTATCATCCCTGCTAAAAGTAGAGAGCCTACTTGGTAATGTTTGATGTTAAACTTACCCTTGATTAGCTCTTTTTTCGCTTCCCCTTCTGCGCTTCTGGTACGTCGCACTAAAACGCCCAAGTATAGGGCATAAAGGGACAAAGCAAAGAGAATCCACATCAAAGTGGGGTGAATAAATTGGCTCCAAACTTTTACAGAGGTAGGTATTTCCAAGCTCATAGACTCTTACAAATGGGAGGAACTTTATAAAACTTAGCATATATTGTTCCCCTTCTTTGTATAGTTCAAATTATCTCCGATGTTTCTTTTGTAACAAATCGCCTTATTTGCATCATATAGCTGCACAATTGGCATAACATCGGGGGTATTGCCTTCTCAAATTTGAGATTTAACGCTAAGTTGTCAGTGAGTGGAATGGAAAGAGGGACAGGCATGATCTCCACTAAAGATAAAGATGTCTTATTAAGACGGGCAGCACAGACTGGTGACATTAATGGAGTAAAAGCTTTACTAGCTCAGGGTGCAAATCTTAATTCTACTGATAAAGATGGCACTACTCCTTTAATGTTTGCGGCTCGCAATGGCTATATAGAAATAGTCAGGCTTTTGTTAGAAGCTGGGGCTAATGTTAATAAGCCAAAAAAACTTAATGGATTGACGGCTTTAATATTGGCTGCTACTAGCAATCAAGTGGATGTAGTTAAGGCTTTAATTGTTGATGGCGCTGATGTAAATGCCAGAAATGATGAAGGAAGCACGGCATTAATGGCAGCTGCTTTTAAGGGAAACTGGGAAGTGGTACAGCTGTTGCTGGCTGCTGGTGCAGAAGTGAATCTAAAAGATCGCGATGAAGATACGGCACTTACTCTAGCAGCTAACAGTGGTTTTACGGATGTGGTAGCGGCTTTATTGTCGGCTGGTGCGAATGTGAATCAAACTAGCGGTGGGGAAACGGCTTTGACTTTAGCAGCTGACCAAGGACATTTGGGAGTTGTTCAAGCACTGTTAGCTGCTGGTGCGGATGTGAATGTAAAAAATCCTGATGGATGGACGGCGTTAATTTCCGCAGCGGCTGGGGGTCATACGGAGATTGTGCGAAGTTTACTGGATAAAGGTGCCGATCTTAATGCTCAGGATTCCGATCGGGAAACAGCTTTGCATTTAGCTGTGGTGGAAGGGAATATTTCTGTGGTGGAACTTCTGTTAGATAAGGGAGCAAATTTTCAAGCAGAAAATCTACTTGGTGATACGCCTTTGCTGTTAGCAGCTTTGCATAATCATGACCAAATTGTAGCTATTTTACAAAATTTTGGGGCTGATTGTAATGTGAGTAATTTTGATGAAACGGCTTTAACTTTGGCTGTTTCTAATGGTAATGTCAGGATGGTTCAGCTTTTATTAGAGGGTGGTGCGGATATTAATTTGGCTGCGGATGGTGGTAAGACTCCACTAATTAAAGCAGCAGAAAATAGTAGTAGTGATATGTTGGAATTGTTAATTTCAGCTGGTGCTGATGTTAATTTACAAGATAATTTGGGTGCGACTGCTTTAATTTGGGCAGTTTCTAGAGGTTATGGGGAAGCGGTGGAGGTTTTGTTGGCTGCGGGTGCAGATGTGAATCAGAAACGGGATGGAATGACGGCTTTAGCGATCGCTAAATCAAACGGTTATTCTGATATCGTGAGATTACTGGAAGCCGCAGGATCTCAAGAGTAAATAATTCAACACTCAAAGCTCAAAACTGAAAACTTTCGTCCCGACGCACCCAACCGTTAATAGTGAATCTACTATCAGCAAATGCTTGAGAAACACAAGTTACTGGCAAGACTTCGTGATAGCATTGGCTGGGAAAAAACACTATGCTGTTGTTACGTGGTTCTATGGTATGAAAGCGATCGCTTGGATAGTAGGAGGAGTTATGAATTATCCGATCGTAAAGTAGTAATTCTCCGCCAGAAAAAGGTTTAGGTTCCCGATAAAAATAGTAGGAATAAGTCAATTCTCTAGTAGCTGTTTCGGGAGTTCCGTTATCACTGTGTAAGCGGAAGTAATTATTATCATTATGGGCGGTTAGTTGTGCTTCAATGTGGGAAATTGGAAAGAATCCCATTCCCAACTTATTGAGGACAAAGGGAATGATTTCTCTTAACCGCCGCAGAAAGATTTCCGAAACTTCTGGGAACTGATATAAAACCACAGATTTTCGATGATCTGGATGATAAGCGGTGTTAGTTATAGTGCCAGTATCTACGAAATTTGCTTGTTTTTCTAAACTATAATTAATTAATTCTAACTTCTCTGTTTCACTTAAAAAGTTGTCAATTTGAATGTAGGGAGAAGTCAAAATATTTGTTCCTTGCAGATCGTTTGCAGCAGGATTGTGTAATAGTAATGGGGGTTCAGTTACTAAGCCAACGAGGGAACTTTGGGGGAAAGATAAAGCGGTATTACCTTCTTCTAAGGGTATATGAAACCATTGTGATGATGGCTCTGTTTGCTGTTGAGATTTCCCTCTAATTACAGCTAAAAGACTGTGTAAGAGTGGCGAATTTGTCTTTAGCCAAATTGTGTAGTTATGCCCTCCATTTAGGAGAATATTAACTTTAACTTTTGCAGATGCGATCGCCTCTAAATGAAATTCCATAACTAAATTCTCAATGACAATCTACCAAGGGAGGTGAGGAGATAAGGGAAGTAATTACCTACTTTACTTCCTCTCACTTCCTCTACTCCCTATCTTTCTACCTCTTTATTTACTACTGCTTGAAAAACAAAAGTTCTAGTGGAGAAAATGACGGATACCTGTCAATACCATAACTATACCTAATTCGTTAGCGGCTGCGATCGAATCTTGATCGCGGAGACTACCGCCTGGTTGAACGATCGCCTTAATTCCCGCAGCCGCAGCGGTTCTTACCGAATCATCAAAAGGAAAGAAACCATCACTAGCGAGAAAAGCATTTTGGGCTTTTTCACCTGCTTCTTCTAAAGCAATTTTCACCGAACCGACGCGATTCATTTGACCTGCACCCACACCAAGAGTAGTGTTGTCTTTTGTCACTACAATAGCATTAGATTTAACGTGCTTACAAACCTTCCAAGCAAATAATAATTCTGCCAATTCTTCAGGAGTTGGTTGCTTTTCTGTGACTACTTGCCATTGAGTAGTATTTTCTTCCGCATCATCGGAACTTTGCACCAACAAACCGCCAGCAATTACCTTAACTGTTTGCTTTGGCCCAGTTTTCAAATCTGCTAAAGTTAACACGCGCAAATTGGATTTTTTGGCTAATATTTCCTGTGCTTCTGGTTCGCAACCGGGCGCAACAATACATTCTAAAAATGTTTGCGTCATTGCGGTTGCTGTTGCTGCATCGATTGGTTGATTTAAAGCAACAATTCCCCCAAAAGCGGAAACTGAATCAGCATTAAAAGCTTTTTCATAAGCTTCAGCTAAACTATTACCTAAAGCAACACCGCAAGGATTAGTATGTTTTAAAATTGCCGCAGCGGGAGTGTCACTAAATTCGGTAATAATTCTTCTAGCGGCTTCCAAATCTACTAAATTGTTGTAACTTAATTCTTTACCTTGTAATTTAGTAGCAGCTGTCCAACCAGTAGCAACGGTTCCTGTTTGATACCAAGCAGCTGGTTGATGGGGATTTTCTCCGTACCGCAAGGGTTGTAACTGTTTTCCTGAAACATTAAAAAAGGACTCATCAGTTGCTAAATAATTAGAAATTGCTAAATCGTAAGTGGAAGTATGTCTAAATGCTGCTAAGGCGCAAGCTTGGCGAAAAGCAAAACTTGGTTCTCCGTTTTGGCGCAATTCTGTTAGATAATTTTCGTATTGATCGGGATTAGATAATACGGTTAAATGAGCAAAATTTTTCGCAGCAGCGCGGATCATTGCGGGGCCACCGATATCGATTTGTTCTACTGCTTCTGCTAAACTTACGTTAGGTTTGGCAATGGTTTGTGCAAAAGGATAAAGGTTAACTACTACCAAATCTATGGGGCGAATTTGGTGAGTTTCTAAATCTTTAATATGTTCTGGTAAGTCTTTTCTGGCTAAAATACCGCCATGAATTCGCGGATGGAGAGTTTTCACTCTTCCGCCTAAAATCTCAGGGAAACCTGTATAGTCGGAAACTTTTGTAACTGGTAAACCCGCTTCTTTCAAAGTAACAGCGGTTCCTCCACTGCTGATTAAATCGAATTGAAATTCTTCTACGAGAATTCGGGCAAACTCTACTAATCCAGTTTTATCTGAGGTACTCAGCAGTGCTAGACGCGCCATGACCTTAAAATTTCCTATAATTGATAGACCATTAGCGATCTTACCTGATAACTGGAAATTGAAAAATTATTAATTTATTAAAACTTAAATACTGTCGTCTAAGATGCGGGGATTTGTTAAGGTAATGTCGTAAGTTTCTAAGCTTGCTTGTTTGCGTAACCTTAATATTTGCCTTGCTTGTAAGTCTGCATCCAAGTTAGCTAATGCTTGAGCTTCTTTATCTAGTAATGGTGATTGGGGGGCGTTTAGTACTTGTAATCTAGCATCTTTGAGTAGTTTACTTGCCATTTCGTAATCTCCGCGATCGAGATGTCGTACCGCTTCTTTTTTCACCCTGGCTACCATCATTAATAACATTCGTTGTTGAACTTCTAAATTGGGAGGAAATTCACTTATTGATGCTGAGTTAATCACGGGTAAGCGCAGACTTGTCCAAATTTTTTGTGGTTCTTCTTGTTTGGGATTTTTCCAGTTTAAGCGGAAATAGCACAGGTCTGTAGTTTGTGGTACTGGGGGAACTTGCAATTTTACCACTACTTCCATTGGATTACCCATAATTAAATTTGGTAATTGAAATCTGCCTCTTTGATCTGTTTCTAAATCGTTAAGAACATCTTCAATTTCCACTGCTCCTTGCGGATCGATTCCTAAACTAACAGTATGTCCTACTGTTGCCATTAAATCTTGTAATTCGGTGCGGAAAATAATCGGTAATTTTTCGGGAGATTGAATGTAATAATAACCGCCATTTCCTCGTCTTGCCATTGAGGTGAGTAAGTCTTCATCATAATGATTACCGACACCCATTGTGGTGGTACTTACGCCATGTTGGGCTAAACCATAAACGTCTGTAGCAATGGTGTATGGGTTTTTTTCGCCAACGCTGCTAAAGCCGTCGGAAAGCAAGATTACCCGATTTAAATGTTGGGAATTAAGATGTTTAATCACTTGAATTGCTCCAGCTTGCCAACCTGCGTGGAGGGCGGTTCCGTATCCTGGTTGAATTTGCTGAATTTGATGAATAATATCAGCTTTGTCAACCGCAAATGTACTGTCTACTAAGGTACAAACTGCCCGATCGAATACTACTACACTGACGCGATCGGTCATTAAAAGTTGTTGAACTGCGTAGCAAGCTGCTCTTCTAACATAATCGATTTTTCTTCCTTTCATGGAACTAGAGCGATCGATTACTAAGCACAAATTCAAAGGTGGTCTTTGTAAGTCTTGTTCAGGTGCGGGTGGGATAATTCTAATCAGAACATCCAAATCTGATGGCACGTCTGAACAAATAGCAGCACGTAAGGGAATTAATTCAATTTGTGGTACTTGCATCCACGGAACTCCATTGGGAACGAAAGGTAACGATCAATTTAAGCAATCATAAATAGTTCAAGTATATAAACAAAATTACTCGGAAAATTTATGGATGAAACCGAGTAAAAATCTTTAGCATTGTCGATCGTTTCATGTTAAAGTACGTAGGACAATTTCTGGTGATAAACCAGATATTTTTCCGTAATAATCTTGTAGATTCATCACCCAAGTTGGAAATAATAGTAGTTAGTGAAATAGGTATAATTTGACTAAGTGAAAAAAGTCTTACCTGCTGGTTCACAGTATTTCTACGGTCAATTCTACAAAATAAGTTTCATAAATATACAATCTGGCAAAAAACTTCACTGAATCTTCACAATACTGGGGTTTATGTGTATTTACGTAATAGTCATTCTTAAGATTGATTTAATAATCCTACGGAAACTAAAATTGGCGATCGGCTTTTCCAAAATCTTGCTCTAAAATCAAAAGCGTTAGTCTGATTTTTAGGAGCAAACTTCTGTCACTTCAAGTAATTTCCATTCCACCAACAACCGGACAAGCGCCAATAGGGGTGATTGTCGCTTTACACGGCTGGGGTGCTAATGCAGAAGATTTAGCTGACTTAGCACCTTTTTTAAACTTACCGGATTATCAGTTTTTCTTTCCTAATGCGCCTTTTCCTCATCCTTACTCATCAGTGGGAAGGGCTTGGTACGACTTTCAGCAAAATGAGGGTATTCACGAGAGTCGCCAACTTCTTACGGATTGGCTTTCTGACTTAGAAAGTGAAACTGGTATCCCCTTGTCGCGGACGATTTTAAGTGGATTTTCGCAGGGTGGGGCGATGACGCTGGATGTGGGATTAAATTTGCCATTAGGGGGTTTAGTCAGTCTCAGCGGCTATTTGCATCCGATTGCGGAAGGAACAAAAGCTGATGCTTTTCCACCAACTTTAATTGTTCACGGAACGAGGGATTCAATTGTTCCGGTAACTGCTGGTGAAAATGCTAGGGATATGCTGACTAGTTTAGGGGTAGCGGTACAGTATCAAGAGTTTAATATGGGGCATGAAGTTATACCAGCAGTTCTGAACTTAATGCGAAGTTTTGTGTTGCAGGTGATGTCTCAGGAAGTCCCCAAAGCTTGATTCAAAAGGTATCTGCGACTTGTTGCAAATAATTGGTAATTATTTACGCTTAGTTAGCTAAGGGTAAGATAGTAGCGGTAACTGTATTTGACCAGTTGACCAATTTTAGGTTCAAGATCGCTGACGGAAGATTTTGTAGATATGTGACTCACCTCCAATGGGTGTAGCCTGTCTAGAATCCAAAATCTAAAATCCCAAATCTAAAATCGATTGACTCTAAGCTGCGACGGGAGGTGCCGAGAGATGACTACAGCAAGCATTGTGAAGCGTGATATAGCTGCGATGACTCCAGCAGATGTAGCTGAACTAGCTGCGCGTTTAGAGGAGGATGACTACACTAATGTCTTTGAAGGACTGGATGATTGGCATCTACTAAGAGCGATCGCTTTCCAACGTCCAGAGTTAATTGAACCTTACATTCATCTGTTAGATATGGAAGCTTATGATGAAGCCTGACCATGTAGAATTTTAGATTTTAAATTAGAGTTAATCTGAAATTCTCAATCTTACAAATGGCAAAGGTTCTGATTGGCATTGGTGGTGGAATTGCTGCTTATAAAGTCTGTGAAGTAGTTTCTGCATTAGCAAAATTAGGGGTCGAGGTCAAGGTTATTTTAACTGCTGCGGCTTGCGAGTTTATCACTCCCTTGACCCTGGCTACTCTTTCTCGTAATCCGGCTTTTACAGATCGAGATTTTTGGCAAGCAAAACATGGTCGTCCGCTACATATTGAATTAGGTGAATGGGCAAATGTTTTCGTAATTGCGCCTTTAACTGCGAATAGTTTAGCGAAACTTGCTCATGGTTTTGCGGATAATTTATTAACTAATACGGTTTTAGCTTCTACTTGTCCGATTTTGTTAGCACCTGCGATGAATACGGATATGTGGGAACAATTGACAGTACAACGCAATTGGCAACAGGTTTTTGCCGATCCCAGATATCACAGTGTTGGGCCTGGGGCGGGGGTTTTGGCTTGCGATCGCATTGGTTCTGGTCGCATGGCTGAACCTTCAGAAATTATCGCACACATTAAAAGTTTATTACATACTAAAGGCAAAAAAGATTTAACTGGAAAACGAGTTTTAATTAGTGCTGGGGGAACGAGGGAATTTTTAGATCCGGTGCGATTTATTGGTAATCCTTCTACTGGCAAAATGGGATTAGCTTTAGCAACCGCAGCTTTACATCGAGGTGCGTCAGTAACCTTAGTTCATGCGCCAATAAATGGGGAAATTCCGTTAGGTGTAAAAACTGTAGGAGTAATGAGCGCCGCCGAAATGCAAAAGGCAATGTTAGAGCATTTTTCTAGTGCTGATTTAATTATTATGTCCGCAGCTGTGGCAGATGTGAAACCTGCCAATTATGCCAGGGAAAAGTTACCAAAAAAAGCTCTTCCTAGTTCGTTAGATTTGGCATTTGTCCCGGATATTGTGGCAGAGTTAGGCAATTTAAAACAACCGCATCAAAAGTTAGTTGGTTTTGCAGCACAAACAGGAGATATTGTGACACCTGCATTGGAGAAGTTGCAGCGGAAAAAACTGGATGCGATCGCGGCTAATCCCATTGATAAATTAAACAGCGGTTTTGCTAGTGAAAACAATCAAGCTATCTTGTTAGATTCCCAAGGAAGACAAGTAGAAATCCCTCCCTGTTCTAAATTAGAAATGGCACATCTTTTGTATGATTTTGTTCAAGAATTAGGTTAGGTTTTTATGACGCAGGAACTCACCGACTTAAGAAATAGCATTCTTGAAGGTCGTTACCATGATGCTTTAACAATTGTTGACGAATTAGAAGGAATGAGTAGACAAGCTATCCTGCGAAATATCCAATCCTATTTACTGAGATTGCTAATTCACCTAATTAAAAACCAAATTGAACAGCGATTAACAAAATCTTGGGCAGCTTCCGTTCGAGGTTCAATTCGAGAAATTAAAAAGCTAAATTTACAAGATAATAAAACATCTTATTATGTCAAGGAAGATGAATGGGAATCAATGTTAGAAGATGAATTTGAAGCAGCAATTCGTGATGCCAGCGTAGAAGTAATGAATGGTGCTTATACTGAGTTAGAATTGTTAGAAATGGTGAATAAACAGCGACTTATCCAAATATCCCAAGGCTTACTGAATTTAACATATCAATATTCATCTAGAAATTTACCTGCTATAATTGATGAATATTTAACTCAATTACCAGGTGGAGAAGATTGGAAAGCAGGGAGAAGATGATTGTTTGTCTTGAATTTTTTCAGTAAGAAGGTGTTGTTATGACTCAGGAATTAATTGATTTAAAAAATAGCATTCTTGAAGGTCGTTATGACGATGCTTTGTTCATTGTTGATGAATTAGAAGGAATGAGTAGACAAGCGGTTATACGAAATATAAAATCGTTTCTTGTGAGATTGTTAATTCACTTAATTAAAAACCAAATTGAACAGCGTTTAACTAATTCTTGGGTTGCTTCGATTTCTGATTCTATTATTAAAATTAAAGATTTGAATCTCCAAGATAATAAAACATCCTATTACATCAAACCAGATGAATGGGAACCTTTGTTAGAAGAATCAATATCAGCAGCAATTCGTCCGGCAAGTGTGGAAGTGTTAAATGGAAGATTAAAACCAGCGCAACTTTCCAATATGCTGGATAAAACCGAGTTAACAGCCACAGCAAAACAGTTAGTTATGCTAACTTATGAGCATTCAATAACTGTTTTACCTGACATTATCGATCGATATTTAATTCAGTTACCTGGCGGTAAAGATTGCTTGGAAGGTCAAGAATAATTCCGAAAAAGTTACTTTTCCATACGAACATTTCTGCCACTATTATCAGTGCGATAAACCCAAGTTTTTTGCCCATTAGTTATAGTAACTCGCCATCCCGGAACTAATGCTTGAGTACAGATTCGATCTGGTTCAGAAATGCCTAAACAACCATTAGGCCAAGTTTCTTGTTTATAGTTGGTAATTCTTAGCTTTTCAGAAGCAATTCCAGTGCGTTTAGATAAGTCTTTTTTCACAGCATTAGCTATAGCATCTGGTAAAGTATTTGTCGGACGATTCGAGATATTTTCACTAACCAAACTACTGGGAAAATTCCCAATTTTCCCAGGAAGTCGATCGCTAATTTCTGGATAAGCAACCGCAGAGTTAACCAGGGTTAAATTAGCACCTAAATAAAAGATTGCTGCTAAAAGAAATACTGGAAAAATGCGACCTTTAATGGTTGAATTTGTTGAGAATTGATGAGTAAAATGTTTCATGGCAGTGTCAAAAGGCTTTAATTATCTAATTTGGTTGTAGCGTATGTGTTAGCACGTACCGCTTCTCAATACAATAATTCTAGACGCTATTTACCCATTCCTTAGTTCCCGGAGATTATTCCTCCCCAAGGAGTATGGCTGAAAATTGCTGATTAATTAAGATGTCAGAGTAAGCATCAGGTAGAAATCAAGGAATTGCAAGTGATGAAAGTTACTAAAAATTGGCGGCAGATTGGTAAAATATTTTTGGCTGGATTGTTAATTCTTAATTTTTGGATATTCAATTCGCCAAATGCGATCGCAGCAGTTAATACTCCTCACGAAGATACTCATCTCACTCAGGGAGATTCCAACATTTCTAAAGCCAGAACTCAACGCATTGATACTATTGCTGAATGTAGAAAATATTTAGAACAAGGAAATAATAATAGCACTGCTGATTTAGACAGACCATTAGATAAAATGGGAAACGATCGCTTAGTAGGGGCATTAAAAGCAACAGATAACCCCAATCCGACTGAAGCAGAAGTCGCATTTAAGCGTTGTCTGGAAGCTAACAAAATTGTCCCTCAACCTACAGAAGGCGACAAGCCTTCAATGTTCTAAAATTACTGTAATTAAAATCGGGAAACATGGAAAAAGCCACTTTTGCAGCTGGTTGTTTTTGGGGAGTTGAAGAGACTTTTCGCCAAGTTAAAGGCGTTATTTCCACAGCAGTTGGTTACACAGGTGGACATTTTCCTAATCCTTGCCATTTAGATGTTTGTTCTCGAATTACGGGTCATGCAGAATCAGTACAAATTGATTATGACCCGTCTCAAATTACCTATAATGAATTATTAGAAATATTTTGGACTTGTCACGATCCAACCCAATTAAATCGACAAGGGGTCGATCGAGGCGAACAATACAGATCTGCTATATTTTTTCATACCCCAGAACAGGAAGCAGCCGCCCAAGCGTCTAAACAAAAATTGCAAAATTCGGGAAAATATGATAAAGATATTGTTACAGAAATAAAGCCTGTGGGAGAATTTTATTTAGCAGCAGCGGAACATCAACAATATTTTGCCAAGAAGAAGTTGTAGGGTACGTCAGATAGTCAAACCCTAATGCTTTGTCGATTAGATTTATAATCTGGCGCACCCTACTAATGGTGTCGAATATTTTTAGATATCAGGATCATCAGGATTATTAGAGTCAAAGCATTGAATATTTTCTAACCATATAGTCAAAATTTCCTGCTTGCTAAATAAGTTTTAGTGCTAATCTACTGATTGTTTCTCATTACAGTGACCAAGTTATCCTATTTTCCAGTAGGTTGTAACCGAGAACTGGCGTAATTCTCAATCAAGTTGAGAAAGTGGTTTTTGCAACCTAATTTTTAGGTGCGATCGGAGCGAACAATATGTTAAAAAAACGCAGATGGTTTCCCCTTTTAATAGCTTTAAGTATGATGGTAGCGGTGTTAATACCCAGCCGATCGTACTCGCAAACAAAACTTGCTGATATTCAAGGACATTGGGCACAACCTTGCATCAAAGAACTAGTAGAAAAACAAATTATTACTGCTGATGAAAATGGCAATTTTCGTCCCGATTCCCAAGTCAATCGAGCCGAATTTGCTACTATAATTAGTAAAGCTTTTCCTGACAAACCTGTAATTAGAAAGCCAATTCGCTTTGCCGATATTCCCTCCAATTATTGGGCAGCTAACGGGATTCGTCAAGCTTATCAAACAGGATTCGTTTCTGCTTATATTGGTGAAAGTTTTAACCCATTGCGAAAGCTGACGAGAGAACAAGTTTTACTATCTTTGGTTAAGGGGTTGAAATATTCACCCAGTCAACCAGTTGAAAAAACCTTAAAAACACTATTTGACGACGCACCAGAAATTCCCAAAAATTCTCGAAATGCCATTGCTGCTGCCACAGAAAAACTACTAATTGTTAATTATCCGAATGTTCGCCAACTCAAACCAAACAAAATAGTTACTCGTGCAGAAGTAGCAACTTTTTTATGTCAAGCGTTGGGAAATTCTCAAGTAATTCCCGAACAATATATTGCTAGAATTAGTTCTCCTAGCACAACTACAACCGCAGTTAGAAATCAAACGCCTCAAACTACACAAACAACTGAAATAAAACCGAATCCAGCACCAAGTCCTACATCACAAACAACTGAAATAAAACCAAATCCAGCATCAAGTTCTACATCACAAACAACTGAAATAAAACCGAATCCAGCACCAAGTTCGGCGACTACTTCGAGATTATCAACCTCTGCGGAAGCAACATCTCCAGCAGCAGTTTCGATCGAAACACCAACTTCGCAGACAAATATAAATAGAACTGCTGAGACAACCAGAACTACGGCAAATGTAACTAACACCCCCCTAAATCCCATAGCTGTAATTAGAAAACCTACTCCGCAAACATTAGAAAGAACAACGGAAATTAGAGGTGTTTGGCTGACAAATATTGATAGCGATGTGATGTTTTATCGAGACAAACTTTCGGATGCGATCGCTAATCTAAAACAGCTAAATTTTAACACCTTGTATCCCACAGTTTGGAATTGGGGTTACACACTTTATCCCAGCGAAGTAGCAGAACCAATAGTAGGAAGTCGTCAACGTTTAGTCACACCAACAGACGAAAATATTGACCCAGAATTAGGGATCGATCGGGACGTTTTGCAGGAAGTAATTACCCAAGGACATAAACAAGGTATGGCTGTAATTCCTTGGTTTGAATTTGGCTTTATGGCTCCAGCAGATTCCCAAATAGCGCAACTTTATCCAGATTGGATTCTCAAACGTCAGGATGGTAGCCAAATTTGGAATGAAGGGCCACATCAAAGAGTTTGGATGAATCCTTTTCACCCGGAAGTGCAGCAGTTTATTGAAAGTTTAATCCTAGAAATTGTCACCAAATATGATATTGATGGCATTCAATTTGACGATCATTTTGGTTTCCCTTCCCAGTTAGGTTATGACGAATACACTGTGGCGCTTTATCAACAAGAACACGGAGGACAACCTCCCCCAGATGATTTTCAAGACCCCGAATGGGTACGCTGGAGAGCAGACAAAATTACTCAATATATGCAGCGCATTCACCGCGCAATTAAACAGCGTAAACCTAAAATTGTGATTTCTGTATCTCCCAATCCTCAAGAATTTTCCTATAAATACTTTTTGACTGATTGGCAAAGATGGGAAGAACAAGGATTAATTGAAGAACTAGTTTTACAAGTTTATCGCAACGATTTGAATCGCTTTATTGCAGAAATTGAACGTCCCGAAGTGGAAGCAGCAAGACGGCGTATTCCGGTAGCGATCGGCATTATCACCGGAGTAAAACCTCAAGCTGTTCCAATGTCACAAGTAATAGAACAAGTAGAAGTTGCCAGAAATTGGGGATTCTCAGGAGTTTCTTTCTTCTTCTATGAAAGTTTGTGGAATCTAACCAAAGAACCCCCTGCATTAAGACAGTCAGCTTTGCAAAAGATATTCCCAAATCAGATGCCAAGACCTAATATTTTTGTAGGTTGGAAACCTCCTCGTTAAGGAAGAGGAAGTGGGGAAGTGGGAAGATGGGGAAAAATATTTCAACTATAGTGTTTCTCGTTTGGATGCGGTACTTCAAGGGGCGGGTTTTGATTGGTATATCTTTCACACAGCAAGGATTTCAGCTAAACCCGCCCCTACAATATGTATGCCGCACCATTATGAGAACTGCTATATATCCAAAATTTCCCACTTCCTCCCAGTACCCAGTACCCAATACCCAATCACCCATGACTAATTGATGAAAAATAGCTCGCAAAAGCGTTTCCTTGATTATGGTGTTTAGGTGTAGTATCACCGTTGTCTAGTTTCAACATTGAACCAGAATTATTTGTGCGATACACCCAACGTTTTTTTCCGCTAGCTATAGTGATTTGCCACCCTGATATTTCTGACTCAACACAGAGGAAGTTAGAGTTTTTGCTGATTAAACAGCGATCGCTCAAAACCAATTGTTGAGCATTAATTATCTTTAATTCTGATTTTGGCAACCCCGATCGTTTCGACAAATCTTTCACTACTGCATCAGCAACCGACTTAGATAAAGCTGTTTGTGAAGCACCAGAAGTAACAGCAACCTTACTACTTCCAGTAATTGATGGTTTAACAGCAAAGCATAATATAGTCGTGAAAAACAAAGCTAAAACCAAGGGATTTGGTTGCCTAGAGGTTTTAGCAGTTTTATTAAGCGTTGCTTTAATAGCGCCAGTATTAAATGTATTTTCCATAGCAAGCTTGGCGAATCTATGGCGTTAACAAAGAGCATTCTCAAGAGTAGAGACTACACCCCGATTCCTAAAAACTCCAGAAAACTTTATAAAGTTTCTTATCGGGTGTGCTTATAATGCTATTGCAATATAGCTTTAAGCTTGATGGAGAGCGATTCAAATTTAGTAAGAGTCGCACTGGCATCACAAAAGGGTTTCAGAACAAGCAAGCAATTGCACCCAGTAGTAGATCCGTAAAAGGTTGGTTTTTGAGGGAACTTAAACTGAAATCCTATAGTAATAGTTTGCTTTTTATTTCGCTATTTTCACACCTAGAAAATACGGAATTTAGTGTAAAAAAGCTGACATTTAATCATAAAAAATGTTAAGTTGGCTGCGATCGACAATTAAGCGGCTGATAATTATATCAGTATTTATCTTCTTAGTCAATCCCTCACAAAGCAGTATTGGCAGTAACAGAGCTTTTAGTTATGTAATAAATTATAAAAAGTAGCAAATTATGTAATTGTTTCGTATATTTCTAAAGGTAAATCATCTGGATCTTTGAAAAAAGTAAATCGTTTACCAGTAATTTCATCAACTCGAATATTTTCCACAGCCACACCCTGAGATTGAAGACTAGCAACCGCTGCATCAAGATTGTCCACTTGAAAAGCTAAATGTCGAAGTCCACAAGCTTCAGGATTATTAATTCTTTGGGGAGCATTCGGAAAAGAAAAAAGCTCTATTTGGTCACTTTCACCAACCCGTAAATCTAACTTATAGGAATTGCGTTCCACCCTAAAAGTTTCCTGAATCACCGAAAAACCTAAAACTTCCACATAAAATTTTTTCGACTTGGCGTAATCGGAACAAATAATCGCCACATGATGAAAGCCTGTAGTTTTCATAATCTCATTAAGCTACAAAAATATTACCCAAGGCAGATTCAAAAGCAGCTAATCTAGTCGCTTCTGCAATTTTAGGAATCCCAAAAACGCGAGGTAAACGTTTAGTTTCCGCTAAAATTTGTCTAACTTCTCGGTTGGTTATATCTGCCAAATTTCTGTTAGTTAATAAAGCCGTAATTGCGGCAATACCTAAAGCTTGACCAACACCAGAATTATATTCTACGATTCTCCCGGAAGCAGAAGCCATACCAGTAAAACCGGAACCTGGACTAACAACAGCTAAGTTACGTACATTCTTAATTAATGTGTGTTGAAAACCAACATTGTAAACAGGTAATGGAAAACTCAATTTGGTAAAACCATTAGCATAAGCTTTGGCAGCAATGCCTTCAATTCCGCCACGGACATCAAAATAATAGCCAAAAGTACCCAAAGCTTCACTATTAGAAACGCCACCCATTAACATATCTGCACCATCAAGAGATTGCACCACATTAGTCACATTGCCAGCGTGTCTAATATAAAGTTCAGAGGCAACAATTAAATTAGTTGCTCCAATACTTTTAAACCATCTTTCTAGGTAATTCATTTCTGACAGCATGGCAGAAGTTGGTTGAGCGCCATTTTTCGCTAAAGCTTCGGCTTCGGAAGCAGTTGCAGGGAATAATAAAGAATTCCAAGAAAGTCTTCCTCCGGGAAGAATGGCAACATTTGCTTTATCAAAAAGCATTCCTGATTCATACAGGGAAAACTTTAAATTGCGGAAAGAATGGTAAGCTACAGAAAGTGCAGGAGAACGTACTAAAAGATAATCTGCACCTACCCAAAGAGTTTTCAAGTTTCCTTGAGCATCTACCATATCTTTTCGCAGTTGTTGTACTAGCTGGTCGTTGTTTCCCGCAGCTGTCCATAACCATTTTTGGGCTTCTATATCTGCGAAATTAGTAAAGCGTTTAAGCAACTGTAATTCGTAATTTCTCAGTTCGGTAATTGTTAATCCTTGAGTTTCAAAAACTAAGGTAACGGCTAGTTCGGATTCCGGTAAACCAAAAGTTTCAAAACCTCTTAATTTTGGTACTCCTGCTGCTTGAGCTAATTCGGCATTGACTGTGGCATCAATAAACTGTTTGGCGCTGAAAGTTTCGTCAGTAAAAGTAATAATACTAACCAATTTATCAGCTTGTTTATTAACAGCTTTAATTCCGACATTGCTAATAAAATCAACATTTGCTTCAGTTAGCATTTGTCTTAGAACGGTGCTAGCTTGAGCCGGGTCAAGGGAAACTAGACTGACATTAGCTTTTTGCAGAAATTCTTCATAAATAGCTGGAGGATCTCCAAAGGCTTCTAAATTGAGAGCATCTCGCACTGATTTGTCAATTTGGCTTCTATCTAAATAGGCGAGTTTGCCTCTGACTAAATGACCGCCAATACCTTGCTGTAAATTACCTTTTGATAGTAAAAGAACTCTGGGATATTTGTTAGTACGACGACGGTATTCTCGCGCCGCAGTGACTACAGCAAATACCCCAGGAAGTTCATCTCCAAAACCGATAATGTCGTAGGTTTTGACTCGACTGGGAGAGGTTTGAGTTGGGAATAAAGAGCCAAAATTAATCAAAGTAATTAACTCCCATCAATTCAGTAATTACTGGCCCGGAAGTGCTGGTAAACCAGTTTGTCGCCAAAATTGATTGAAACTTTGTGGTTGAATGAAACGCCATGCTGTTAACCCTAATACAGCTAGGATAATTAAAGTTATTAAACTACTAACTATTTTTGTTAGTAAACCGCTGCTGCTAGGTCTTGTTTTTGTTGGGGTTTGGGCAGCTGAGGCGGGGCCAGTCATTACTGGGGAATTTGGGGGAGAAGCAGTTGGTTTTGCAGGTATTTTAGGGAGAGGTTGGGGTTGAGAAGTTTCTCCAGAGATAGGGGAATTGTTAAAAGTTTGTAGTTGTTGAGTTACTGCTGGTGGTTGCTGGTTTGTGCGTACCCATTGCAATAATGCTGCTCTGGTAATGCCGCAAAGATTGGGTGTTTTTAATGCGGGAATTCGTTGCAGTATTGGTTGAGAGTTGGAGACAAAAACTACTAATTTATCGGGGTTTTCTTGGGCGAAACCGTACATACATTGAGCTACGGATATTACTAGTCTGGCTTGTTTGCTTAGGTCTTTGCCAGCAGCGGGGTTGAGGGTGGGATGTACGGCGTGGGCGTTGGTTAGTTGCCAACCGCTTTCGGGAAAGAAGCGGGTAAATTCTCTGGCGGTTTTTTCTACTTCTGGTTCTGGGGCTCGACCTGTGAGAAATTCGATTTCTTCATAGATGATTTGGGGGAGGTAGCAGTTGCCAATGCGGGAGTATTCTTGCCATTCGCGGATGCTGCTACCGACGATCGAACTGAGGTCGAGAAGAATTGCAATAGGCGGTGTTGTTGCCATGACTATCACAGGATTTTAGATTTTTGATTTGAGATTTTGGATTGTTTTTAGTCATCAATTAAAGAATTGATGACTGTTAACGATCGCAAATCTAAAATATATTATTTGCGCCGCCAATTCCCAATCTTCCCGCTAGTCCGGGAGTCAAGGGAATTAAGGTGGTAATCATCAAAAACAAGGCTAACAAACCTAATGCGGCTCTGGCATCATCTGGTTCGCTAATTTCGTTTAAGCTGGGTCTTTCTAAGTCTCTTTGCAGGAACAAAATAATGATAGCCCAGTAGATGGCAATTGGGTTAGCGAAGGCGGCGATCGCTAAAAAGATAAAAGTTGCTAATGTGGCTCTAGAAGCAATTTTCCGTCCGTAAATTGCGTGAACTATTCGTCCCCCATCTAATTGTCCAGCTGGCATGATATTCAGGGCGGTAATTACTAAACCTAGCCAACCAATTACGGTGAGGGGATGAACATCAACTAAAGGTTTTTGCAATGCGGAACCTAAAACAACTTTGGCTAGAGTTCCGACTAAAATTGAACCTTGGAAAAATTCGGCGGGAACTTGGAAAAAACTGCCTTCATGGGAAAGAACTAAGCCAATAATTAACATTAACAAAGAAACTATTCCTCCGGTAGCTGGCCCAGCTATGGCAATGTCAAACATGACTTTCCGGTTGGGTAAAAGTGATTCAAACCGGGTAACTGCGCCGAACGAACCTAACTGCCAAGCGGGAATAAAATAAGGTAAACTTAGGCGGATATTATGGCGTTTTGCCATGACTCTGTGACCGATTTCATGGGCGAATAAAACAGCTAAAATTCCGGCGGCAATTGGTAAGACTTCGTTAATTCGGTTCCAATTATTAAACAAATCAAATCCCAAGAAGAAACCAGCAGTTTCTAAACAGGTGAATATAGTAGCGATCGCCAAAACCACAGCTAAAATCTTTTGAGTAATCGTCGAAACTTTCGGGTCGTTGCTGCTAGGTAAAACCACCATTGTGGGTTTTCCTTCGGGATTTTCGATCATGAATAAACGATAGCGATCGCTCACTCTTTCCTTTAAAGCAGCGGATAGGCGATCGTGCGAACTTTCCGCTTCTCCGCGCAAATTTCCCTTAAAAATTGCACCTTCTTGATAAGGAATTGTTTCAGTAACAAAAAAGGTATCAATACCAAAAATTCCTTGAATTGCCTTTAAATCTTCCTCTGGAATAGGCAGCGGTTCTTTAATACCCAAGAATTCTGATTTTGCCTTACCATTGTCGGAGCCAGATGCTTCTGGGGTAGTTTCTGCGGGTGAATGTGGCGAATCTTGATTATTTTGACTCATTTTTGCCGCTTTTTCTTGCAGTAAGGCATCTTGTCCGGCAGCGCGGAGTTGTCTACCTAAGTAAATATATAACCCTGATGAAACTACCAACATTAACAAAATAGCGGCTAAGTTAATATAAATTCCTGCCGCAAACAACCCAAAGAATAATAGCCAAGGAGCCATTAATACCACTGATTGTAACCAAGCTAAAATCCCTAACTTACCGAAAGGTTTAGCTCGGAGAAATCCCCAGATTAATATTACCAAAGCGACGAAGACAATAATTGCTATTACAGGAGTTTCTGATGCAGTAAACATTTCCAAAATTTTTGCTCCTTAAACACTCAACTTAAATTGATATCAATTTATAAGGGGAATTTCAAAATTGATTTTCACAGTTTTGGACAGCTTTTCTGAGATTTCCTTGATTGGCAATTAAAAGTTTTTCACCTTGTTCTCGATCTAATCCTGTCCAGTGCATTAATAAGGCTAATTTCACCTTTTTGCCACTGCGTTCTAATAAATTAGCAGCAGCATCTCTGTTTAAATCGGTAAGGTCTTGAATAATTCGCCAAGCTCGATCGCGCAATTTAGTATTAGTAACTGCCACATCGACCATGCGATTGCCGTAAACTTTCCCCAACTGTACCATTACGCCAGTGGAGAGAATGTTTAAAGCCATTTTAGTCACTGTTCCGGCTTTTAATCTCGTAGAACCTGCTAAAATTTCTGGCCCAACTAGCAACCGAATGTCAATATCAGCATCGCAGCTAACTTGTTCTTGGGGGACGCAAGCCATGAAAATAGTAGTAGCGCCACGACTTTTGGCAGCTTGTAAAGCGCCGTGAACAAAGGGCGTAGTTCCTCCAGCGGTGATTCCCACTACTACGTCTAACTGGCTGATTGCTTGTTGTTCGATCGCCGCTGCACCATCCGAGGCCCGATCTTCCAAATCTTCCGAACTCCGCACTAAAGCACCTGCACCCCCAGCGATAATTCCCTGCACCAACTCTGGAGGCGTGCAAAAGGTGGGGGGACATTCAGCAGCATCTAAAACGCCTAAACGTCCGCTAGTACCTGCGCCAATGTAAAATAGCCTTCCGCCCTGGCGTAATGCTTTGGCTGTAACTGCGATCGCTTCCGCCAAAGGGAGACGGGCTTGTGCGATCGCGGCAATAGTTTGCCGATCTTCTTGATTGAATAGATCTACTAATTCTAAACAGCTTAACTGATCTAAGTTTTGACTCTTGGGGTTAATCTGTTCTGTCAAAAGATGACCGCGTTCTTCTAATTGTGTCATTGCACCTCGCAAATTTTAAAGTAATCCTTCCAGCCTACGGCGAATACTATCCAATTCGGCATCGGACATTTCTGAGGCTTCAGTTTCTTCAGACTCAACTAAATCTAGATCGTCATCGAACTCATCCTCAAATTCATCATCAAATTCATCATCTATTTGCCAGTCAGTTTCTTCGACGCTGGCTTCTGGAGGGAGAGTTAAAGCGCCTTCTGGGACAAGTTCCCAGTCGTAATCAGCACTTTCACAAAACGCCTTGATTTCCCGATCGTCCATTGATTCCACTGTTGCTTCGGGAAAGTCTTGGGCTTCCAGCATCAAGCCGTAGCGGGTAGCGTCGTCTTCTGACTCGAACATCAGGACTTTATTGCGATCGCCAATTTGCAGGGTATGAATTCCCTCATTGTCCGTACCAGCATTGAATAACAGAACGAATACACGCATAGTCACTAGATTTATTGTTGCGCTCATCAGTTATTTATATTACTAACCAATGGAACCTGAGAAGAAGTCCCTTAGCTAATTCAGTAACTCGAAGTATCATAACAGTTTAAAGATTTCTCATATTTACGAAAGAGAAGTAAATATTGCAGCAGCTACTTGAAAAAAAGTGAGAATTTTACCATGAAAAAAGTCACAGGAAATGTTGGATTTTGCTGAATTTTTAGGGAACAAATATTTCTATTAACTTGTCTTGGTGATAGTTGACGGCTAGCATTTTTACTTAAATTACTCAGTTTCGATTTAATTCATCCCGTTTCTGTTCAAATATGTAACAGCTACAAATGCAGAATGTGGGCTAAAATGCTCTTCAGCTAGATTGTGGCGTTGTCTTAGCTTGGCGGGTGTGAGGTTGAAATGACAAATTCTCCAAATTCCAATAACGAAAACAACGAAAACGAACCAATTAGAAATCGCCGGGTGTGGCTGTTATGGCTAAGTCGTGCTGGGCTCGGTTTTGGTGTAATTGCACTTGTTGGTATCGGGCTAGGTGCTTGGTGGGCGTGGGTTTTTATTAATCGAGATTTAGCGCCACTGGTGCAAAAAAATGTGAGCGATTTATTTCAAAGACCTGTAAAACTTGGTAAATTAGAAAGTTTTTCGTTAAATAGTTTAAGATTTGGCCCTTCTAGTGTACCGCCAACCGCGACAGATCCCGATCGCGCCACCACCCAAGCAGTAGATGTAAATTTTAATCTCCTAGACTTCCTTTTTACCAGAAGTTTAGATCTCGATATTACTTTAGTCAATCCTAATGTTTACATTGAACAAAGTCCTGACGGTCGTTGGATTACTACTCAACTTAAACCAGCTGAAGAACCAGGGCCAATTACTATTAATGTAGACTCAATTCGGGTTAATAATGGTAATGTGGTGCTACTTCCCAACGCTCAACCAACTAAACCGAGAATACCAGTTACAATTAATCCGATCGCCGCTACAGTAAACTTTTTAGATGATAATCAAAGATTTCAGTTTAATGCTGAAGGGCGAATTGTCCAACCTACTAATAATCAATTAGCTCAAACTACTCCGGCTACTTTTAAAACTAATGGGGAATTTTTATTACCATCGCAACGGTTAAATGCTCAAGTACAAGCGCAAAATATTCCGCTTACAGAGATCGATCGCCTAGTCCAAATTCCCAATGCTGATATTGTAGCAGGTCAAGTCAGCGGTAATTTAACTGTTAGATACAATCCCCAAGAATTGCCTTTTGTTTCGGGAGTCGCCAGCTTACAAAATGTTGCTGTCACTAGCCCCCAATTACCTGCACCAATTGTTAACACTAACGGTATTGTAAACTTTACGGGTAGAGGATTAAACTTAAATAATTTCTCTGCTTCTTTAGGACAAATTCCCGTTCAAGTTGGGGGAAGTGCTGACTTAGATAAAGGGTTAAATTTAGATGTTACAGTTCCTAATGCTACTCTGGCAAATTTAACGCAAACTTTTAAAGTTAAACCACCAGTTCCCGTGAGTGGGGCAGTAAGATTAGCCACCAAAGTAACTGGTACTATTGAATCACCAACTATTTTAGGACGAGTTAGTACCACCAAGCAAACCCAAATTGATAAACTGAATTTTCGGGATATTAGCACTAACTTTGCTTTCGCACCACAAACGAACGAATTAATTATTTCTAATATTCAAATTGTCCCGATGGCGGGAGGGAGAATTACCGGAAAAGGTAATGCTAAATTAGGTCAGCCTGGAGTAGTTGCGATCGATTTACAAGCACAAAATTTACCGGGAGATGCGATCGCTCAAATCTACAACTTAAATCTCCCTGCTAACATTAATCTAGGCAACATTAACGCCCAAACCCAAATCACCGGGCCATTAAATAATATTCGCATCGCCACTAATTTTCAAGCCCCTCAAGCTACCTATCCCTTAACCGGACAAGCAGTAATTAATAACGGCGAAATTCGCCTAACAAATGCCACAGCCCAAGTACCAGGCGGCAACGTTCAAGCATCAGCAAGAATCGCAAATAATCGTTGGCAAGCCACAGTTCAAGCCAACCAACTCCCAGTAAATAGCATCCTAGCAATTACCCAAACAGCCAACCAAAACCAACAACAAAAACCACCCGAAATTCCCCAACCAATTCGCCAAGGAAAAATCAGCGGAACCGTAAACTTAGCCGGAACTCTTGACTCTTTCCAACCAGAAAATATTCAAGCAAACGCCCAAGCAAACTTACAAGTTGCTGGCGGAAACATTCGCGTTAGCCAAGTACAATTAAACCAAGGAAATTGGCAAGCATTAGTCAACGCTTCCGGCATTAACCTAGCACTTTTTCCCCAAGTTCCCCCACAATTTAGATCCAACTTTAACGGACAATTCCGCGTAGCTGGAAACCTCAACGCCCCCACCACAAACATTCAAGCAACTGGACAAGGAAACCTCAATGTTGCCGGGGGAAACGTGCAAATTTCACGAGTAGCATTGAATAACGGAAATTGGAGTGCCACAGTTAGAACCAATAATATCAACTTAGGACAATTAGCCGAAGTTCCCAAAGAATTACAAGCACCTTTTAACGGACAATTCCAATTAGCAGGAAACTTAAACGAACCTGGAACTAATAATATTACAGCAGTAGGTTCGGGAGATATTCGAGTTGCGGGCGGTAACGTTAACATTCGCAGTTTACAACTAAATCAAGGCAACTTCCAAGCCACAGTAGCCGCATCAGGAGTACAATTAGATCGCCTTCCTCAAGTACCCAATAACTTACCAGTTGGCGCATTTAACGGACAATTTCAAGTAGCAGGAAACTTAGATAATCTTACCGCCGAAACAGGTCAATCTCCCCTCAACCAAATTCAAGTTTCTGGGCAAGGAAACTTACAACTTGCTGGCGGAAATGTGCAACTGCGCCAATTTCAATTAAATCAGGGAAATTTTCAAACCTTAGTTGATGCAAATAACGTCCAAGTAGCCCGTTTTCCCCAAGTACCAAATAACTTTCAAGGTACATTTAACGGACAACTACAAGCTAGAGGAAATCTTGCCAATTTAACCGCAGAAAATGCCCCATCTCCCCTCAATCAAATTCAAGCAACTGCAAGAGGAACTCTGCAAACTCCCACCGGAAATCTCCAACTTCGACAAGTACAATTAAATCAAGGAAATTTCCAAGCAAACATAGCAGCAAATAACCTACAATTATCTCAACTTCCCCAAGTACCACAAGGATTGCAAGGAACATTTAGCGGTGAATTACAAGCGAGAGGAAATCTTGATTCACTAACTAATCTTCAACCAAACGAATCTCCTTTATCGGAAATTCAAGCCAACGCCCAAGGAGTTTTAAGAATTCCCAATGATGGCACAGTTCAAGTACGCCAACTAACATTAAATCAAGGAAATTGGCAAGTAGCTTTAGATGCTAATCGCTTACAATTAGCCCGGTTGCCCCAAGTTCCCCCGCAGTTTGACGGAATCTTTAGCGGACAGTTACAAGCTTCGGGAAATCTTGCTAGTTTAACCCAAGAAACTGAAACTCCGCTATCAGGAATTGAGGCAATTGGTAGCGGAAGATTGCAAATTGCTGGCGGTACAGTTGACATTGAACAATTACAAGTAGACGACGGACGTTGGGCGGCGGCTGTTGATTTAGCCCAAGTACAATTAAGTGAGTTTTCTGACCAACTTAAAGGTAGAGTTAGCGGTGATTTAAAAGTAGGAGGAAGTTTAGCTGCATTAACTCAACCAAAGGGTTCTCCTTTAGCGGATATTCAAGCAACTGGTGATTTAAACTTTACGACAACACCTTATTTAAATCGCCCGTTAAATGTAGCATTTCAATGGACTGGTCAACAGTTACAAATTCAACAAGCGACAGCGCCAGGATTAACTGCAAGTGGCACAGTTACGGCAAGTTTTGACCAAAAGAATGTACCCCAAATTGCTAACTTGAATTTGAATGTTCAAGCGGAAGATTTTAATTTACAAACTCTGCCCGTAGATTTACCGGGAAATGTGAATGTAGCAGGTTTAGTTGATTTCAATGGGCAAATTTCAGGACAGTTAAATGCTTTAAATATTGATGGTCAAGTTGGGTTACAAAATTTAGCAGTTGGTGACTTTAAGTTTGACCCAAATTTGCGAGGAAATATTACTGCAACAGCGGGTAGGGGAGTGAGTTTACAACTGCAAGGAGAACAAGACCAAATTGCTGTTCAACTAGGCCCAAATTACCGACCAGAAAGTTTACTATTCCGCCAGGGTGAAACTTTAGTACAGGGAAGAAGACAGGGCGATTTATTTTCGTTAGATTTGGCTAGTGTTCCTGTAGCAACTGTGAAAAATTTAGCCCAAAATTTTGTGAATTTACCGCCAACAGTAGCTAATCAACAAATTAGCGGGCAACTTTCGGGAAATTTGGCGATTAATTTTGATACATTAAATGTAATTGGGCGGAATGTGACGATCGCCCAACCCCAAATCGGAGATTTACAAGCAGATTCCTTAACCGCTGATTTCCGCTACGCTGACGGTACATTACAAATCCTCAGCAGTCGATTACAACAAGGTGAAAGTATTTACGCCCTAAGCGGTACAGCAACTCAACTATTAACTCAAACTCCCCAAGTTCAAGGAAAAGTTACTATTGAAAAAGGCAAAATTCAAAACGTTTTAGCCGCAGTTGATTTCTTGAATTTACAAGGTTTTGGTGGTATTGGTACTAGAGAAGGAGAAACTCTTGGTAACGCCACTAATGTGCAAACTACTCCAGTAGGAATACCAAATGCTTCCTTATGGACGCAATTAGAGAGATTTGCTGAAATCACCTCTTTACTAGAACAAGAACGTGCAGCAAATCAAAGAGCTTTTTCAATACCAGATATTACTCAATTGCAGGGTAATTTTAGCGGTACAGTTGACTTTGCTGGAACTGTACCTACAGATATTCAAGCTAGTTTTAATCTCAGAGGTAATGATTGGAAATTAGATACTTATACAGTAGATCAAGTAGTTGCTCAAGGAACTTATAATGATGGCAATTTAAATGTACAAACCTTACAACTCCAATCCCAAGATACTAGAGTAGCATTTCAGGGAACTTTGGGAACTCAAGCTCAAAATGGAGTTTTACAAATCCAAAACTTCCCCTTAGAACCAATCAACAATATTTTAAATTTACCTGTTTATGTAACTGGAAATCTAGATGGAACAGTTAATATAACGGGAGATTTAAATAATCCTTATGCTAGCGGACAATTAAATATCGAAAAAGGCACTTTAGATGGTACGCCGATTCAATCCGCAGTTGCCAGTTTCACTTATGAAGATGCCCGGTTAAACCTTGATTCTCAAGTATTAATTTATCCACCACAACCAGTTGAGATTGCTGGTAGTATTCCTTTTAAGTTACCCTTTGCTAACGTCCAACCTGCTAGCAATCAAATTAGTCTCAGTGTCAATGTACAAAATGAAGGATTAGCATTAATTAATTTGCTGACAAATCAACAAGTGCAATGGGTAGATGGTACAGGACAAGCACAGTTAACAGTGGGGGGAACTTTAGAACGTCCGATACCCAAGGGATTTGTGAATTTACAAAATGCGACTCTGGGTGGTCAATTACTAGCAGAAAATCTGCAAAATGTGAATGGATTAATTCAGTTTGAGGGCGATCGCATTATCGTAGAAAAAGTTACAGGTGATTTCCCGCAAGGACAAGTAATTGCCCAAGGAACGATTCCCATTTTTGCACCTCTCGATTCTTTAGATCCAGCTAGTCAAAATCCTCTATCTATCAATCTTGACCAAGCAAGAGTTAATTTAAAAGGATTGTATGGGGGTGTTGTTGATGGCACAGTATTAATCAGAGGTTCGGCACTCACTCCTCAATTTGGTGGGCGAGTTAATTTACTTAATGGTCAACTTTCTTTACCCCAAACTCCTGCTACCGTCGCCGCTGTAAATGACACTACTACCACTAACCAAAATGTAGTTATTGAATTTAACAATTTCCAAATCGGATTAAGCAATAATGTTAACATTTCTCTACAACCAATTCTCGCTTTCCGCGGTAGTGGTAGCTTAACACTTAATGGTTCTTTAGATGAACCTCGCCCAGAAGGTACGATCGAATTACAACGAGGTACCGTCAACTTATTTGCTGCCCGGTTTAGATTAGAACGTGATTACGATAATGTTGCAGTTTTTGTTCCCGATCGCGGATTCAATCCCTTTTTAAATGTTAGATTAGCCACTAACGTTTCGGAAGTAACGGGTAATCGTTTACCTGTTTCACCTTTCGCTTCCGAAATTAATGATGCTCCCGCTACAGGTTTTGGCAGTTTACAATCAGTGAGAGTACAGGCGACTGTCCGCGGCTGGGCGAGTCAGTTAGGCACAAATCCCGATACTAATGCGGCATCATCTCAAATTATTGAATTAACTAGCGATCCTCCCCGCAGCGAATCAGAAATTGTGGCTTTAATTGGTGGTAGTTTTATTAATAATCTCGGTCAAGGTAGCGATGGTCTTGCGGGGTTAGCAGGGCTGGCTAGTTCTGTAGTTTTGCCCGGTTTAGAAGGATTTTTCGGCGATATTGGCGAAAAAATTGGTTTAAGCGAGTTTCGCATCTTCCCCACTGCTGTAACTTCTGGAAGAGAAAACGCTTCAGTATTAGGTGTAGCCGCAGAATTTGGCGTTGATATTACTGATAGTTTATCTGTTTCAGTCTTGCGGATTTTAACTGCCGAACAACCTACTCAATTTGGTTTACGCTATCGTTTTAATCCATATTTTACTCTGCGAGGTTCTACCGATTTCTCTGGTGATTCTAGGGCAATTCTTGAGTTTCAAAGAAGATTTTAGTCAGTCCGTTGTGAGGACTTTAGTCCTTCTCTTTGGGAGAAAAATCCGACTGAAGTCGATACAACGAACCTCAGTGTTATGGGTTATTATTAATAGTGTTAAGCCTTGGCTTTATCCCGGCAATTTGGTTATGAAGTCAGTTATCGCAAGTTCGATCGCAGAATTTCTTTCTCAACCTAATATTGAAGCTTCTCCAGCCTGGGAATTAATCAACGGGCGGGCAATTCAAAAACCAATGCCAACTTTGTTTCACTCACGGTTACAACGCAATTTGGTTAATTATATTAATGTTCATAGTGAAACTTTAGAAGCGGTGCAAGAGTGGCGTTGTATTATACCTCCTTTATCACCAGTACCGGATATTTCTGTGGTTTTCCGTTCTCGTATTTCTGAAGAAGATGGGCCTTTGAATGGCGCACCAGATTGGTTAATTGAAATTCGATCGCCCGATCAAAGTACGATAGATTTACAAAATAAAATTCTCCATTGTCTTAATAATGGAACTCAACTTGCTTGGTTAATTGATATAAATCGCCAACAAATTTGGGTTTGGCAAGGAGATGATTTGCCAAATATTTATTCAGGTGCGGATATGTTACCAACTTTGAGTGATGTAGCAGCACTTTCGGTTAATGCGGTGATGGCGATGACTGATAGATAACGCAAGTTGCTAGTTATTAATTCTTTCGGAGTTCCCCCCGCGCTAGTTCCCCCCGCGCTAGTTCCCCCCTTAATAAGGGGGGTTAGGGGGGATCTAACGCTGTGATTACATAAGTTTTGATCCCCCCCAACCCCCCTTATTAAGGGGGGCTTTTGATCCCCCCCAACCCCCCTTATTAAGGGGGGCTTTTGATCCCCCCAACCCCCCTTATTAAGGGGGGCTAAGAAAGAGAGACTTGGGTTAGATAGTAATATGGTGCGTTGCTAACTACGAATACATGGAAGATGAATTGTTAAAGATAATTCGTAAGATTGAGAGGCTGAAAATTATTAAAAATAGGACTAAGCCAATGGTGCAAGCGTAGCTAATTTCTAAGTTGCGAAAGGCTTGATCGTAAAGGTAATATACTACAGTTTTAGAACTGTTTCTTGGCCCTCCTTGGGTCATAATGTACACTTCTTCAAAAACTTTAGTTGCTGAGATTGCGGAAATTACTGCTACTAATAACAAATAGGGTTTCATTAAGGGAACGGTAATATCCCAATGTTTTTTTAGTCCGTCGGAACCATCGATCGCAGCTGCTTCATAAAGCTCATTAGGAATAGATTGTAACCCGGCTAAATAAATCACCATGTAATAACCTAATCCTTTCCAAATTGTCACTGCCATTACACTAAATAATACCCAGTTTGGACTAGTTAACCAAGGAATTCCTTCGCTAAAACCAATGATTTTAAGTATTTGGTTTAGTAAACCATTTTCCGCATAAAGCCATTTCCAAGCTAGTCCAGCAACTACCATTGAAATAATTACTGGTGTGTAATAAGCGGCGCGAAACCAACTAATTCCTCGCAGTTTTTGGTTAACTAAAATTGCCAATCCTAATGGTAAAACTACTAAAGTTGGCACTACTCCGATTAAGTAAATTATGGTGTTTCTTAAGGTTTGCCAAAATATTTTATCGCCGATTAATCGCTGCAAATTGGCTAATCCTACCCATTCCGGCGCTTGGGTAATATCATATTCATAACGAGTAAAACTTAGGTAAAATGCTTGTAAAGCAGGCCAAATTACCGTTAATCCTAAAATTATTATCGCTGGGAATAAAAATAAGTAAGGAGTAATTTGTTTTTGGTAATTAGTCATTTGTTAAATTCAATTCCCTGCTATCTCAACTAACAATTTAATAACTAATTTTACTAGCGATCGGCATTCGCCAACCAGTACCAAAGGCGCGATCGGTTATTTTTAATCCAGGGGGTGCTTGGCGGCGTTTAAATTCTGCCCTTGATACTAACTTTACTACTTTTTGGACTATCGCAGGATCGTGACCGGAAGCAACTATTTGATCGATCGACTGATGGTTATGAATTAGCTTTTCTAAAATATCATCTAACACATCATAAGGTGGTAAAGAATCTTGGTCAACTTGTCCGGGTTTTAGTTCGGCGCTAGGTGGTTTTTCTATCACATTTTCCGGGATAATTTCCCTTTGTCGATTTAGCCATTGACAAATTGAGTAAACGCGAGTTTTGGGGACATCTGCGATCGCAGCCAATCCCCCATTCATATCACCATATAATGTACAATAACCCACTGCCATTTCTGATTTATTTCCGGTAGAAATTAGCAGATAACCAAATTTATTAGCTATTGCCATTAATAAATTTCCCCGAATTCTAGATTGGATATTTTCTTCGGCAATTCCAAACTCAGTTCCGGCGAAGATATTGATTAGACTATCATCATAAGCGTGCATTAAATTGGCGATCGGTAAAGTATGAGTACTAATTCCCAAATTCCTCGCTAATGCTAAAGCATCTTTAACTGAATGATCCGAACTATAAGGGGAAGGCATTAACACGCCTAAAACATTTTCTGCACCTAACGCTTCTCTGGCGATCGCAGCGACTAAAGATGAATCAATTCCGCCACTTAACCCGATTAAAACTTTAGAAAAACCACATTTATGAGTGTAATCTTGTACTCCTAAAACCAAAGCCAACCAAATTTCTTCGTCCGAATTTTCTGGTTTATGGGCTATAGTTCCAGGGAGAAAGTCTTGGTTTTTTTCATCAAATTCTACAGTAGCCAATTCGGTTTCAAAACTAGCTAAAGCACAGATTAATTCCCCTTGGCGATTGACCGCAAAACTAGTACCATCAAAGATTAAATCATCATTTCCGCCAACTTGATTTGTGTAAATAATTGGTTGTTGATATCTAATGGCGCTGTGACTTAGCATTGCTTTGCGTAAATCTGGCTTTCCTACGGAATAGGGAGAGGCGGAAAGATTGACTGTAAATTTTACCTGCAACTTGGCTAAATCTGCGATCGGATTTACCGCATAATTCCGCTTTCCCCAAAATTCTTCATCATTCCATAAATCTTCGCAAATAGTTACGCCAATTGGAGTTTCATCTAAAATTAAATAATTCGATTCTAAACCTGGCTCAAAGTAACGATCCTCATCAAATACATCATAAGTTGGCAATAACCGTTTATGAAATACCTGTTTAATTTTGCCATTTTCTAATAAAGCGATACTATTAAATAAAGGTTTACCTCCGGTAACTTCTACTTGTGAATTTGCTTGCACAACACCCACTAAAACAGCTAAATTTTCTGGTAAATCTTGCGCTAATTTATCCAATACATTTGCCATTCCCTCAACAAAACTAGGCATTAATAATAAATCTCTGGGTGGATATCCACAGAGAGAAAGTTCTGGAGTTAACAACAACCTTGCACCCAACTCAGCGGCTTTTTTCGCAGCTTTCAGAATCGCTTGGGCGTTACCAGTCAGATCCCCAATAGTGGGGTTAAGTTGAGCGATCGCTATTTTCATAAATTATCACTCTTCATTGGTCATTTGTTATTAGTAATTAATCAATGACTAATAACTCAAAACTACTAAATAAACACCAAAGGTTTATCCTTAAAAGGGACAAAAGCCTCGGCATCAAATCGATATAAACTAGCCGGACGACCTGCGCCACGAGAAACTTTAATTCCCGTATCGCATAAAAAACCTAGCTTTAACAAACGAGAGCGAAAATTAGAGTAATCAGAAAAATTTTCGCCCAAGACAGTAGTATAAAGCTGATAAAGGTCATTTAACGTAAAAACATCTGGTAGAACATCAAAAGCTACCGGACTATATTCTAGTTTATTTCGTAACCTTTGATAGCCATATTCCAAAATTTTATTGTGATCGAAAGCCAATTCAGGTACTTGTTGAATAGGATACCAAGCAATCCCACTTACGCCATCAGCAATTAACTCTGCTTCCGCAAATCTAACTAAAGCAAAATAACTTACTGACAGATAACGCACACCAAAACTATCTGGTGCCTCTCTGGGGTCGCGACCTGGCCCACCAAAGGTATATAATTGCTCCAAATAAAGATTTTTGACTCGAATTTTTTCCGCTAAAATGCGATAGGCTGCATCCTCTAAAGACTCTCCATTTCTAACTAAAGTTCCCGGTAAACACCACTGACCTAAAAAAGGTTCATCATGGCGCATTACTAACAACACTAATAAGCGATTTTGTAAGGTATCAACGGAAAAAATCGCGTTATCTACCCCGACTTTAAAATCAGCTAATGACTGTTTTTTTAACGGATATGCAATTTTTCTCGTCTCGCGTCCTGACATGCGTATAATTGCTCTCGATCGATATATTCTTCAATAGTCGGCGTTAAATTTGTCGTATCTTTATTTTGCCGATAAGCTGTAGAAGAAACATTTGGGCCATTTAGAGAAGCGATCGCTACTTTCGCCCCCAATTCCCAAAGTTCTCCCAAAGTTACCTCTTCTAAAGGAGATCCTGGACGAGGTATTACCAGTAATTCCACTTGCCGCAACAAATCTTCAACTCTGTACCAACGGGGTAGCTGCGTCACCAAATCCGAACCTATTATTAATGTTAGTTCACCATCAGGCCACAAAATTTTCGCTTTTTCCACAGTTTCCAAAGTGCGCGGACTGCTTAATTCTTGATGTAAACCAATATTATATCTCGGAGGGGCAATATCCTTAATTAATAATCTCAGCATCGCCGCCCGATGTTCCAAAGGCGTTTGATGAGATTTAAAAGGATTATCTGAAGCCCAAACTGCTACCCAATCAAAATGTTGCGATAGCCAATTAATGATTGCTTGATGTCCGGTAGTTGGGGGATCGGCACTAGTGCCAAAGAGAGCGATTGTAGTCATAGGTAATAGGTAATAGGTAGTTGATAGTTGGGTTTTTAGCGTTTAGTTTTTTCGGTTAATTCTTGAAGTGCAGGAGAGATTTCTACTGGTAACTGTTGGGGTTTATTTAATTGGCGAGTTGCGGTTGGTAAACTGGCAACGGAATTGCTAGTGCGATCGCGAATTTCCGCCAAACTTGCGGGAGATTTTACCCTTTTTCCTTGTTGTAAAAATAGTTCTAGCAAACCTGTTTCTCCTGCTAAACTTTCACTCATTAAACCCAATCGATCGGCATAAATTTCTCCCTTTTCCCAACAGCGAAAAATTTGTTTTCGCCCCGGATAAGTAACTTTATTACTCGACTGTTTCATTGTGGGAATTCCATCAATTTCCACCAATTTATAAACACCACCCACAGGAACACCTGTAACTAATTTTGTCCCTAAACCATAACCATCAATACAAGCACCAGCCGCCTTTAATTTAGCAATTTCCCATTCATCTAAATCTCCACTCGCCAAAATCGAAACTCCAGGTAAAAGCGATCGCACCTTTTGAGATAAACTCACTAAATCCCCCGAATCTAATCGCACTCCCGACAACTGCATTTCCCCAGCATTGATTCTTTCTAACAACTTTTCGGCAGCTGCAACAGTATCGTAAGTATCGATTAGCAAAGGTGCCCCCGGAAAATACTCATGAAACGCCTGAAAAGCTTCTTCCTCACTTCCAGAAGTCGCCGTCACAGCCATCACCAAAGCATGAGCCATTGTCCCACTAGGCTTTTGTCCCAACTTCAGCGCCGCCAACACATTCGACGTACCATCAAATCCCGCCGCTAAAGCCGATCGCGCCGCCCACAACGCCCCTTGCGGACTAAAAGCCCGTCGCGTGCCAAATTCCAGCAAAGTCGCCTCCGAACCCGCTATATCTCGGATTCGCGCCGCCCTAGTCGCAATCAAACTTTGATAATTCAGCGTATTCAGCAAATAAGTTTCCACAATCTGCCCTTGCCATAACGGTGCTTCCACCCGCAACAAAGGCTCATTCGCAAACACAGCCGTTCCCTCTGGCACTGCCCAAACATCCCCAGTAAAACTGGATTCTGCTAACAGCGACCAAAATTCATCAGGTGCGTGCTGAAAAATCCCCGTTCTCCGTAAAGCATCAATTTGAGCCGAACTAAAGCGCAATTTTGCCAAATAATCTAAGGCTTGTTCTAAGCCCATTGCAATTAAATAACCAAAACCTTCTGGTAATTGGCGCACAAATAATTCAAAACTAGCCCTTGTTCGATCTAAACCTTTACCCACGTAACAAGCCGTCATCGTCAGCTGGTAAAGGTCTGTCAACAAGCTATAATCTTCGGGATAGAGCGCAAGTTCCCTATCCTCAAAGCTTTCTGCCAGTTGAGTGCTTTCTGGCGCTAAACATTTCCAGTCCGGGGCAACCGTCATAGCCCAACTTCCTAGTAAAGTTTTATTACTTCAATTATAGTAACTTTTACCAAAATGATGTCAAGCTATTTTGGGAAATTCGTTTGAAAAGGGGACTGGGGACTGGGGACTGGGGACTGGGGATTGGGATTTTTTTGGGAAAGGGGAAAGGTTAAATTCTCCTCGTCCCTAGTCCCTAATCCCCAATCCCTAATCCCTAATCCCCACCTATGAGAACTTCTTGTTCACTAATCAACAAATAATACAGAATGTTTAGTTTTAGTAGTTTAAGTAAACAATTAGGGGTAGTAAGGACAAAGTATTGCAAACATAATCAAACAAGTGTTGCGATCGCGGTTGCTCGATCGAATTTTGTAGATAATAAAAATCAGATAGACCAAGAAACTATCTTAACTTGCTCAAAAGGGAGAACAATTTTATGGCTAAGATACCTGAAATGTTTGACCGCGTAACTCAGTTCTTCTCTGAAGCTTTAACGAGAATTTTCAGCCCCCCAGAGGATAAGGATTATCCTGAAATTGGCGTACAACCTTTTGAAGGAGATGCTTACAAGAAAACCTCTAAAGGTTCAGATTAATAACAGTGCAAATCAGTAGTCAAATTAATAAACGAGGTCAAACACTTTACTTTCTTTGGCTAGGTAATTCGCCTGTGGGAAATTCTGCGATCGCCTAGCCTCCCGTTATCATACAACTTTTTCATGGAAATTCTTCCTAGAGAAAATGGGTAGCGAAATTAATTCCCTACCCATTTTCAGCTGAACACTTCAGTTTTTATAACGAACTGGGCAATATTTCCATCAGGAAAAAGCATAAAGCAGCACTACCAACCGGAACAGTGATATTATCTACACCTAACTTAGAAAAAGCTTCTAAACCAGTAGCAATTAAAGCTACAGCGATCGGCACTACATAAACTTGCCAAATGTTACCTTCAACAGCAAATAAAATCAAACTAGCCACTAAATAACTAACTAAAGCCATTGTTAAAGAACCTTCCCAACTTTTTTGGATACCACCAATTTTGTAAGGATGTTTGCCATATTTTTGTCCAATTAAAGCCGCTAGTCCATCGCCCCAAGTCATGACTAAAATACCTATAGCTGCATATTGAGGCTGTTCGATCGCCCAAAACCAAGCTACTAAAATTCCAATACTTGCAGCATAAAAAAAAGTGCCTAAACTTTTCCGCCCTACACTATTAATCCCCGGAAGAATCGGAAATTTATAAGATAAAAGAGTAACCACACTCGCTAAAATAGAAGCTGTAATTCCTACCCAAGCTGGGATTTCTAACCACCAAGCTAGAAGAATTACTTGCCCTGTACCGATATGAACTACTTTCCGAATTTTTTCAGGATCGGTGCTGGTGTAAAGGTGCAATAATTCAGCAATCAGGACGATCGCACCCACCCAAACCCCAGCGATCGCAATCTTAAACCACAAACTAGACATGAATGGAAAAATTGACACAGTTTTTAATTTAATCAAAGTTTTACTAATTTGGCTAATTCGTGGCTATCGGATGTTCATTTCTCCTTTGTTCCCACCTTCCTGCCGTTATCAGCCCACCTGTTCTCAGTATGCCATGCAAGCGATCGAACGTTTCGGCCCTTGGCGCGGAACAATAATGGCGATACGTCGCATTTTACGCTGTCACCCCTTCCATCCCGGAGGTTACGATCCTGTTCCCGAAGTTGAAGCTTGTAATTGTCACCCAAAAACCAGAGAATTTGCCGAAAAAACAATAAATAACAATTTAAAGTAGTTTTTGTTTAACCGTGACCATTATTACGTTCATTATCGCTAAAATATTGGGTTATCGATAAACTTTTCTGGTTTCAATCCCTGAAAGGGATTAATTGAAGTTTCAACGTGAAGCAGTAGCAATTAATTGGGGGAAAATTTCCCCTGTTTCAATCCCTGAAAGGGATTAATTGAAGTTTCAACTCGCTTTCTCCCGAACCATCCCCAAAACTTGAGGAGTTTCAATCCCTGAAAGGGATTAATTGAAGTTTCAACCATCCTTTGTCTGAGCATTTAAAAATCGCGCTAGTTCTTGTTTCAATCCCTGAAAGGGATTAATTGAAGTTTCAACCTTATTGTTTGTCCTACTCACGGGTTAGTCGTTGGTTTCAATCCCTGAAAGGGATTAATTGAAGTTTCAACCTGCTATTATCAACGCTAAAAACGATAATGCTTATCCGTTTCAATCCCTGAAAGGGATTAATTGAAGTTTCAACCGTAGTAATAGCCAGCGAATACAGCCTGCTCTTCTTGGTTTCAATCCCTGAAAGGGATTAATTGAAGTTTCAACGAATTTCGCTCAAAATGCGTTCCGATCATTGATTTGATTTGTTTCAATCCCTGAAAGGGATTAATTGAAGTTTCAACCTCGATCGCTATCAGGTCGCTAAGAGGTACGCCCAGTTTCAATCCCTGAAAGGGATTAATTGAAGTTTCAACGAACATAGCTTGTGCAGCAGCGCGATCGTCATTGTTTCAATCCCTGAAAGGGATTAATTGAAGTTTCAACATATTGCGGTGAAACGAGCCAATTTAGCCCCATCAGTTTCAATCCCTGAAAGGGATTAATTGAAGTTTCAACGATTGAGCTTAGATGACATTGCGTTACACTTCCCCCGTTTCAATCCCTGAAAGGGATTAATTGAAGTTTCAACAATTGTTCTGTTGGATGCGTTCAATTCGTTCAAGCGTTTCAATCCCTGAAAGGGATTAATTGAAGTTTCAACAATATTGTTGCTACTGCCAATGTAGTAGATTTCGGTTTCAATCCCTGAAAGGGATTAATTGAAGTTTCAACGCAACTTGAGTCTCAAGTTAAAGCGAAAAGATAACTACGTTTCAATCCCTGAAAGGGATTAATTGAAGTTTCAACAGAGCGAAGTTGGTTCCCCGACATTCTCTCCTGAGGTTTCAATCCCTGAAAGGGATTAATTGAAGTTTCAACCAATGATTAGCTATTCCGTATTCGGTCAATGCCAGTTTCAATCCCTGAAAGGGATTAATTGAAGTTTCAACAAGCTTCAGGACTTGCTACCCCTAATTCCTGTAAATTTCGGTTTCAATCCCTGAAAGGGATTAATTGAAGTTTCAACTTACTGCGAGATGGGTCAATGCCCAAGTCAGTCAGTTTCAATCCCTGAAAGGGATTAATTGAAGTTTCAACTTTCCTGGTAGAGGGCAGCGTGAAACACCTGTTACCGTTTCAATCCCTGAAAGGGATTAATTGAAGTTTCAACCTTAAATCAATTCCATCAATCGATTGGATCGATCACTCTTCTCGATGTTTCAATCCCTGAAAGGGATTAATTGAAGTTTCAACTTTAGCATTCTCCCTAAAGAGTTCCGGGAAACACAGTTTCAATCCCTGAAAGGGATTAATTGAAGTTTCAACAATTTTTGGTTTCGTCGGTGCGATCGGCACTGGGAAGTTTCAATCCCTGAAAGGGATTAATTGAAGTTTCAACTCACAAGGACCATTCTTGAGAATGCGACCTTCAATGCGTTTCAATCCCTGAAAGGGATTAATTGAAGTTTCAACATTATTTGCTGCTCCCGCGAGAGCAGATTTCGCGTTTCAATCCCTGAAAGGGATTAATTGAAGTTTCAACAGTTAT
>NZ_JBHFNS010000063.1:0-2194 GCF_041929135.1 Floridaenema fluviatile BLCC-F154
CCAACTTATAAAATTCTCACAGTAGATGACAAACCAATTAATCGCCAATTATTAATTAAATTGCTCAGTCCTTTGGGATTTGAATTAAAAGAAGCTACTAATGGAATGGAAGCGATCGCTATTTGGGATGAATGGGAACCTAATTTAATTTTTATGGATATGAGAATGCCTGTCATGGATGGTTACGAAGCGACAAAACATATTAAATCCACTACTAAAGGTAATGCTACAGCGATCGTTGCGGTAACTGCAAGTGTTTTAGAAGAAGAAAAAGTGATCGTTCTTTCCTCTGGATGCGATGACTTTATTCGCAAACCCTTTACGGAACACACTATTTTTGACATTTTAGCCAAACATTTAGGAGTCAAATATATCTATGCAGAAACCAAACCTTCTACCCCGAATATTCCTAGAGATAATGCTTTAATCTCACAACAGTTAACCTGTATGTCTCAAGAGTGGATAATCAAACTAAATCAAGCGGCTCTTGAGGTAAATTCTCAGATGATCTTGCAATTGATTACAGAAATTACCCCGCAAGAAAGTTATTTGATACAATTTCTCACACAACTGGTACAAGAATTTCAATTTGAGCAACTGCTTGACCTAACGGAATCATTAATAACCCATGATGAGCGAGTACCTTCATAAACTTAAAAAAGACAGACAAATACCCCTAAGATTATTGTTAATTACTCCCTTTGTCCTGCAAATTATTGGAGCAGTAGGACTAGTTGGTTATCTTTCTTACCGTAGTGGACAACAAGCGGTAGAAAATATGGCGAAACCTTTGATGTCGGAAATTGGCGATCGCATCGAGCAAAATTTAGCTAATTATCTCGCTCAACCCACAAAAGTTGCTAAGAATAATGCCAATGCTATCAAATTAGGTGTCCTCAACTGGCAAGATTTAGCCATCGTAGAGCGATATTTTTGGCAGCAAATGAACACTTTTAAGAGTATAGGCGGTTTCATTATTGCCAACGAACAAAAAGATGTCTTAACATTAGGAGTAACTGATGATGGCATTTATGGTGTAAGGATTAAGGATAAATCAACTAATAACTACTTCGATAATTATTTAACTAACAGTCAAGGAAAGCGTATCAAATTCCTCAGACGTTCCACAACTTATGAACCCCTTAATAATGCTCCTAATACACCTTGGTATAGAAGAGCAAAACAGGAAAATCGTCTAATTTGGGACATTCTTGTTTCTCAGTTTAAGACCGACGATCTGATCTTGATTGCTGCTAATGGTGTGCCGTTTTACGATCGCAATAATAATTTTCGAGGAGTTCTCGGCAATTCAGTTTCTCTAGGTCGATTAAGTAATTTTTTGAAAAGTATCAAAATTGGTAAAACTGGTCAGGCTTTAATTATAGAACGAAATGGATTATTCATTGCCACTTCCACCGGAGAAACTCCTTTTATTCCTGGCTTACTGGCTGAAGATAATCAGAAAAATTCCGTCAAAAATTTAGATCCCGCCAAACGGAGATTGAATATTGTTAACAGTAGTAATTTAGTAACTCAGAAAATAGCTACTTATTTAAATAATTATTTTCGAGGTTTTCAGGCAATCAAGAAAAAGCAATATCTTCGCATTCAAATTGATGGGAAAGCTTACTTTGTGGAAATTGTCCCTTTGCAAGTAGAAAAAGATTTTGATTGGTTGACAATTATAATTATTCCTGAAACTGATTTCATGGCAGAAATTCAGGCTAATAGACAATGGACAATTCTGTTATGTATTTTGACTTTATTGATAGCAATAGGCATCGGTATTTTAACAGCCCGTTGGATTACAATTCCGATCGGGCGATTAAGCCAAGCTAGTAGTGCGATCGCCAAAGGCGAAATGAATCAGGTTGTAAATATCAAAGGAATTTCTGAATTAGATACTTTGTCCAATGCTTTTAATAGTATGGCAAGTCAATTACAAACATCTTTTGAAACTTTAGAACATCGGGTAAAAGAACGTACTGCTGAGTTAGCCATTGCCAAAGAAAAAGCCGAAGTTGCAAATCAAGCTAAAAGTACATTTATTGCTAATATGAGTCATGAATTGCGATCGCCCCTAAATGCAATTCTCGGCTTTTCCCAATTGATGTTACGTAGCAAAAATTTTCCCTCTGACCAAGTTGAAAATGCCGGAATTATCTATCGAAGTGGAGAATATTTACTCACATTA
>NZ_JBHFNS010000071.1:0-44755 GCF_041929135.1 Floridaenema fluviatile BLCC-F154
TTGCTCTTTGTTTGGATATAATCTTACCTTTAAACCTATCAACATTTCTCTGTTAATCCGGGAATTAGTAACAGTATAACCTGGGAAAATGTCAAGGTCAAATTATATCGATTCGCTATGCTCAATCTGAGGTTTTGGTCACAATTCATCTCCCGGTAAGCTGCGCTGTACCGGGAGTCTTCTTGCGACATTGAGATAATCCGCAATTAATGAAAGTAGCCAAAGAACTACTGGCTCTGACTTATTGCCATTCTGCTAAAAGATTACCCGAATTAATTGAAGAAATTTTAATAGATTTACCAGGCGGTGAAGACTGGATTAACCGGAAAATTAATTGCCCCTGCGACTAAAGTCGCGGGCTATACAGACAAAACCTGCCTACGCAGGTTTTTGAGTCCGCGAAGGCGGACTTTGTTTGTGTAGTCGCGGTTTTAACCGCCCTGTGTGGTTAGCTTCATTTTAAACAGTAATCTAAAATCCAAAATAGGATTGTTAGCACTCTGGCACGGAGAGTGCTAAATTGACTAATGGAAGTGAGAATGAATTAAATATGGCAAAAATCGTTTCCTTTGATGAAGAGTCGAGACGGGCATTAGAACGGGGTGTGAACGCTCTGGCGGATGCCGTAAAAATTACCTTGGGGCCAAAAGGTCGTAACGTTGTATTAGAGAAAAAATTTGGCGCACCCGATATTGTTAATGACGGGATTACCATTGCTAAGGAAATTGAATTAGAAGATCCCTTAGAAAACACTGGCGCTCAATTGATTCGGGAAGTTGCTGCCAAAACCAAAGACACCGCTGGAGATGGTACCACAACCGCGACTGTGTTGGCACAGGCAATGATTCGCGAAGGCTTGAAAAACGTTGCTGCTGGAGCAAATCCGGTGGCGATTCGCCGGGGAATTGACAAAACTGTGGCGAAATTAGTTGAGGAAATCGCTGCTGTTGCTAAACCTGTAGAAGGAACTGCGATCGCCCAAGTTGCCACAGTTTCCGCTGGTAACGACACCGAAGTAGGCGAAATGATTGCTTCGGCGATGGAAAAAGTTACCAAAGATGGCGTAATTACCGTCGAAGAATCCAAATCTTTGACTACAGAATTAGAAGTAGTAGAAGGGATGCAACTCGATCGCGGTTATATGTCTCCCTACTTCGTCACCAACGGCGAAAGAATGACGGTGGAATATGAAGATGTTCGCATCTTAATCACCGATAAAAAAATTAATTCCATTCAGGATTTAGTTCCCGTTTTGGAAAAAATTGCTCGCTTAGGTAAACCATTATTGGTAATCGCTGAAGATGTGGAAGGTGAAGCTTTAGCAACTTTAGTGGTAAACAAAGCTAGAGGTGTTTTGAGTGCTGTAGCAATTAAAGCGCCGGGATTTGGCGATCGACGCAAAGCAATGTTACAAGATATCGCCGTTCTCACTGGCGGACAAATGATTTCCGAGGAAGTAGGATTAAGCTTAGATACTGTTTCTTTGGAAATGTTAGGAACTGCCCGCAAAATTACTTGTGACAAAGACAGCACCACCATTGTTGCTGGTGGCGAAACTTCCGCAGATGTGCAAAAGCGGATTGGTCAAATTAAAAAGCAGCTAGCAGAAACTGACTCCGACTATGACAAAGAAAAACTGCAAGAACGCATTGCTAAATTAGCAGGTGGTGTAGCAGTAATTAAAGTTGGTGCTCCTACCGAAACCGAATTGAAAAACCGCAAATTACGGATTGAAGATGCTTTGAATGCTACCAAAGCTGCCGTAGAAGAAGGAATTGTTCCCGGAGGCGGAACCACATTAATTCATTTGGCTAAGAAAGTCAATGAATTTAAAAACAGTTTAGATGCCGAAGAAAAAATTGGTGCAGAAATCATTGGTAAAGCACTAGAAGCACCTTTGCGACAAATTGCTGACAATGCTGGTGTTGAAGGTTCAGTAATTGTGGAAAAAGTGCGCGATACCGAATTTAATGTTGGTTACAATGCACTGGATGACAAATTTGAAGATATGATTGCCGCGGGAATTATCGATCCGGCAAAAGTTGTTCGTTCTTCTGTACAAAATGCTGCTTCTATTGCTGGTATGGTGTTAACAACTGAAGCTTTAGTTGTAGAAAAACCTGAGAAAAAAGCTGCTGCTGGTGCTCCCGATATGGGTGGCATGGGCGGCATGGGTGGCATGGGCGGCATGGGCGGCATGGGCGGCATGGGCATGATGTAATGTCACCAAAGTTTAAGTAGAATTAAGGCAGTTTGTCTGTTTAGACAAGCTGCTTTTTTGCTACTCAGATTCCCCCAGATCCCTGAATTCTTGAAGAAGTCGGGGATCTAGCTTTTAAGTTAAGTCTACTGCATAAATTGTGTAAGATCACGCTCAGGTAGTAATTATTTCATCTCAACCAATTATGATAGAAAGACCTTTTGCAACCGCAACACTGGGTATAAATCCTGATATAGAAGAGGAAGAAGAAGAAGATTACTTTGATTACAACTATGATGAACCAGGTAGTCTTCCAGGTACGATCGATCTGCCTTCAGATGCACCACCTCCAGATATTGTGTTGATAGATTACTGTGAAGCTTCAGCTACTAGGTTAAAAATTAACACGCCGGAAGAATGTACTCCTTATTTAGATACTCATTCAGTTTCTTGGGTCGATGTATTAGGATTAGGTAATGAAGAAACTTGGATCAAGCTAAGTAAAGTTTTTAATCTGCACGCTTTAGTTCTAGAAGATGTTGTAAATGTTCCCGAACGTCCAAAGGTTGATGATTTTGACTCACAAATAGTGATCATTGCTTGGATGGTAATGCTCAAAGAAAATGCTCATGGATTTTATATTGAGCAAGTCAGCTTTGTGTTAGGAGAAGATTATTTACTCACAGTACAGGAAGAACCAGATCGCGATTGTTTTGCTCGCGTGCGCGATCGTATTCGTTACAACAAAGGTATCATTCGCCAAAGAAAAGCAGATTATTTAGCTTATGCACTTTTAGATGCAATTATTGATGGTTATTTTCCGGTTTTAGAAGCTTATGGTGAACGTATTGAAGAATTAGAAGATGAAGTAGTTGGTAATCCATCCCGACAGACTTTACAAGAAATCTACAAAATCAGGCGAGAATTATTAGCCTTACGTCGTGCTATTTGGCCTCAAAGAGATACACTTAATACCCTAATTCGAGATGGTAGCAACCTGATTAGTCCAGAAGTGAGAATTTACCTGCGGGACTGTTACGATCACGCAGTTCAAGTGATTGATATTGTAGAAACATACCGAGAATTAAGTTCGGGACTTATGGATGTTTATCTCTCCTCTATGAGCAACAAAATGAATGAAATTATGAAATTACTCACTGTAATTTCCACAATCTTTATTCCTCTAACTTTTATTGCTGGAGTCTATGGAATGAACTTTGATTATATGCCAGAGTTAAAATGGACTTGGAGTTATCCTGCTGTTTGGGGAATAATGATTGCCGTTGCTGGTGGTTTAATTTATTTCTTTTGGCGAAAGGGTTGGTTTGAGAATTTTTCCACAATTCAAGACGATCCAGAAATAGAACTTAGCAGTTCAGTTCCTATACCCAAAATACAACAACTTACTCGGAGAAGATGAACAGGAGGGGGGTTCGTTAACTGTTTTGGGAAGTTAATTAACTTAAAACTTTCCCACCCCCCCATCTCCCCATCTCCCCATCTCTTCTTGGCTATTCGCCAGTAAACTAGATGTAGGAGAGAGTAGGGGTAGGCGGTTGCAGAGTAGCTTTGCTGCTTTGAGGAAAGTCCGGGCTCCCGAAAGACCAGACTTGCTGGGTAACGCCCAGTGCGGGCGACCGTGAGGATAGTGCCACAGAAACATACCGCCAGAATAGGGACTGGGGGCTAGGGACTGGGTGCTAGGGAAGAATTTTCCTAATGCCTAATCCCCAATACTCAATACCTAACTCTGGTAAGGGTGCAAAGGTGCGGTAAGAGCGCACCAGCAACGTCGAGAGGCGTTGGCTCGGTAAACCCCGGTTGGGAGCAAGGTGGAAGGAACTACGGTTGGTCTTTTACCAGTTCCGTCATTAGGTACCGCTAGAGGCATCTGGTAACAGGTGTCCCAGATAGATAACTGCCCTCTTAGCTTGTATAGTTAAGAGAACAGAACCCGGCTTATGACTTACTCTCTCTCTTTTTTATTGGCAAGGAAACAAAAGACAGTAATAATGAATCTCAGCTATCCCCGTCGCCAAAGTCAATTAGAAAGTTTGGTACAAAAACTGGGAATACCTGAAACTGCATCTATTAAGTGGCAGTTATTGGACTTGGCGCTGACTCATCCGACTTTTTCCGCAGAAGCTAATTATGAGCAGTTAGAATTTGTCGGCGATGCGGTGGTGCGGTTAGCAGCAGCAGAATTTTTATGGGAAAATTATCCAGAATCTTCTGTGGGTGATTTTTCTGGTATTCGTGCGGAACTGGTGAGCGATCGCATTTTAGCCCAAATCGCTGATAGTTACGGATTAGAAAGGTATTTGCTGTTAGATAAAAGTGCTGCTGGCGATGTTGCGGGAAGAGAAACTAGATTAGCAGATGCTTTAGAAGCGGTAATGGGTGCGCTCTATCTCAGTACACAAAATTTACAGTTAGTTCGTCCTTGGATCGATCGCCATTTCAAAGATTTAGCGCAAGAAATTCTCTCCGATCCGGCTCGTCATAATTATAAAGCAGCACTGCAAGAACTTACCCAAAGTGTCTACAAAGTTTTACCTATTTATGAAGTTAGAGAAATGAAACGAGTTAAGGGAAGCGTTCAAACATTTAAAGCAGTGGTTAAAGTCAATGACAAAGCTTATGGACAAGGTGAAGGACATTCTAAAAAAGCCGCCGAACAAGCTGCTGCTAAACAAGCTTTTGAGCAATTAAAGGAATCAAATGACTATTAATGTTGCAATTTTAGGTGCTGGACGTTGGGGCGTACATTTGGTGCGAAATTTTTTAGCACTTCCCCAAGTACGGTTATTGGCTGTAGTCGATCCGAATTTGGATCGGTTGGAGGATGTGCGATCGCGCCATCAATTGAATGATAGCGTAGTTCTAGCAACTCAATGGTCAGATGTGCGACAACTACCAGAATTAAATGCTGTAGTAATTGCCACTCCCGCCTCTACTCACTATGAATTAATCACAGATGCTTTGCATTTAGGCTATCACGTTTTAGCCGAAAAACCTTTAACTCTTAACCCTGACGAATCGGAAAAACTTTGCCGTTTAGCAACACAACAACAACGCCAACTTGTAGTCGATCAAACTTACTTGTTTCATCCCGCAGTAGCAGAGGGCAAAAAAGTAATGGAACAAGGAATTTTAGGCGATTTACGCTATGGTTATGCTACCAGAACAAATTTAGGCCCAGTGCGTCAAGATGTTGATGCTATGTGGGATTTAGCAATTCATGATATCGCCATTTTCAACGATTGGTTAGGAGAAATTCCCTCTCAAGTGCAAGCTAGTGGTAAACTTTGGTTGCAACAAACACAGACAATGGAAAACCCTCCAGAGAATCCGCTTTATGACTTAGTTTGGCTGACTTTGACTTATCCAAGTGGTTTCCAAGCATTTATCCATGTTAGTTGGTTGAATTGTGATAAACAGCGTCGTTTAGGTGTCGTTGGTAGTCAAGGGACACTAATTTTTGATGAATTATCAACCACAGGACTTTTATCAATTCAAAAGGGTAATTTTGCTGTTGTTGGCAACAAATTCAATCCTGAAAATCTCAGTTTTGAAGTTGTTAATCTCCCTAAAGTAGAACCGCTAAAACAAGTTTGTGAGCATTTTATCAGTTGTGTTTCACAAAATCAGCCTTCGTCAATTTCTTCTGGCGAGGTGGGAACGAAATTAGTAGAAATCCTCTATGCTTTAACTCAATCATTACAGCAAAGAGGACAACCAATTAAACTAATTTAATCTGAATTTATCTTTCACTCACGGAAGGAACTTCTGTTTTATTATCAGTTTTGTTATTAGTTGATAATTCAGTGGTTCCAGTGGTGAAAAAGCCAGAACTAACTATTGGGATGGTAATTTCTACTGTGGTACCCAAATCTATGCCGGGACTGTGTAAATTAATTGTCCCATCCATTAATGCCATAATTTTACGGGAAATTGCTAACCCTAACCCAGTTCCGCCATACTTGCGAGTTCTCGTTCCATCAGCCATAACAAAGGGACGGAATAATTTGTTTTGTTCTTCAACTGGTACACCAATTCCGGTGTCTTTGACTTTGACTAATACCCGATAATTGTTATTGTTACTTTGTTTATTGGGAATTACTTCTAAGGTAGTAGTAATAGTAATACTGCCTTTTTCAGTAAATTTAACTGCGTTACCGATTACATTGAGGAAAACTTGTTTTAATTTTGCTGGATCGGCTTGAATGATAATTGGTTGTTCTGGTGTAGTAAATAATAGTTGCAAGCCTTTTTGAGTAATATGAATTATTTGTAAGTCGATTACTTCTTGGAGGATCGATCGCAGATCCACCGCTTGCATAACTACTGAAAGTGTCCCGGCTTCAATTTTCGATAAGTCGAGGATATCATTAATAATATTTAACAGGTGAATTGCAGCATCATCAGCTTTTTGTAGTAAGTCTAGTTCTTCTTCGCGATCGTCACAACACCCATCACGTACTAAACGGACGCAACCAATAATAGCGTTTAAAGGTGTCCTTAATTCATGGGAAGTATTCGCCAGAAATTCGCTTTTTAATGTATTAGCTGTTTGTGCTTCTTTCCAAGCTTTTTCTAACTCTTCTGCCCAAATTGTTAATCTCTCAACCATACTGTCCAGCGATTCACTTAAATGATTTAATTCCCGAATTTTAAAGGTTGGACTAACTTTATTTACTGAGCGATCTTTGCCAACATTTAAAGCATATTCGCCTAATTGTTCTAAAGGACGTGCTAAATCACGAGACAAATATAATGTTGCTAATAAAATAGCTGCAACTAATCCTAAAGTAAGAATTAGTAAGACTTGTTTAATTTCTTCCAAGCGATACAAAGCACTATCCATACTAGCAACAGCTAGGATTACCCATTTACTATTTGGTTGTTTACTTAATGGGCTGGGAATAGCTGAATAACCGACTACTGATTCTACTCCTTCATCTTGAAAGTTAGATAAGTGAAGATAATATTGTTGTCCACTCAGCGCATTTCTGAGGATTGCTTGTAGTCGAGAAGCATCTTTTTCTTGGGAGATATTTCTTCCTTCTCGCTCTTTTTGTGGATGTTCTAAAATTGTCCCATCTTGGTCAATTACCACGGTATTACCGTAAAGAGAACCAGAGAGAGTATCTTGTTTTTGGTTCAAGACTGATTTTACAGTTAAAACATTCTGGAGTTGACCAGCATTATTATAAACAGGTGTACTTAAAATTAGTTGTAATTGATTGATATTACCAGGAATATTGTAGTTATTGCTATTTATGGATTCTTTGCTAAACTGAGTCGTTACGTAGACATTAGACAGATCTGGTAGCAAGTCAGTTTGTTTTTCTGCCCATAAATTAGGAGGTAAAGAAATAATTTGCCGATCGCCACAAGTACTAGCAATAACTTTACCTGTTTGAAAATTAGTTAATTGGATACATTGAATTTTAGTTGGTAACTGTGTAGCCAATTGAGAAATAAATTTCCGATCGATCTCACTGGATGAGTTAGACTTAAGAACAGCAGTTTGACTGGCTGCCATTAAGTTAGATTTCAAAGCAGCAATTGATTCTTCAATTCTCTCCCCTTTTCTCACCGCACTTTCTGTTAAATTTTGGCGAGCCGTTTCTAACAAACCAGAACGAGCTTTTTTGTATGTTACGTACTCTCCTACTAATAATACTGGGACGCTCAGTAGTAGAATTCGGGACAGTAAAATGCGGCGGAAAGAAGATTGACCTAGCTTACCCATAGCGAGTCTCTAAAAGATTATAGTTAATGGAAAGTAGTAATTTAGTAGCACACAACCAGACAAGTACTAGGAGTTATATCGCCACGAAGGAAGAATAATAGAATACCTGAAAGTAGACTACTGGTACAGGTTAATGATAATTCACTACGTAACGATCGATAACCATAATTATAGGAAATTTGTCTGCTATTCTTATGCCGAAAATGGGTGAAAGAATTCCCAGACAAATTGTTAAAGTGAAAGGATGGAAATTTTGGTAACAAATCGTCCCTATACCATTGTAGTTCTAGCCATGAGTGCTGATGGTAAAATTGCTGATGTTCAGGCATCTCCTGCCAGATTTGGTTCTGGGGTTGATAAAGCGCACTTAGAAAAGCAGATTGCTTTAGTCGATGGAGTATTATTTGGTGCTGGAACACTGCGAGCATACGGTACAACCTTAATGATTTCCGATCCTGAGTTACTTGAACAACGAGAACTGCAAGGTAAAAAAAGCCAACCTACTCATATTGTGTGTTCGGGTTCAGGAAAAATAGATCCCAAATTGCGCTTCTTTCAACAGCCAGTTCCCCGTTGGTTATTCACTACTATTAAGGGTTCCCAAATTTGGCAAGGAAAAAGAGAGTTTCACAAAGTCTTTGCAATTAAAATGCTAGAAGAGGGGATTAACTGGGTAGCTGCTGGGGAAAAACTCGCAGAATTGGGTTTGCAAAAGGTGGCGGTTTTGGGTGGTGGTAAACTGGTAGCTTCTTTGCTAGAGGCAGATTTAGTGGATGAATTTTGGCTAACGGTTTGTCCGCTGATCTTAGGGGGAGAAAATGCGCCCTCACCAGTAGCAGGGGCAGGTTTTTTGGCAAATTTGGCTCCTAAGTTACAACTTTTATCTGTGAAAACAGTAGACCAAGAGGTATTCTTGCATTATCGGCTGCAACGTTAGCAAAATTGGATTAATTTAAAGAAAGTTTGAACTTTTGCTCCCAATTGGGCCAGATGGTAGAACAAATTAAGCCTCGCTACTCGGTTTCTTGGATTAATCACATTGCCGAAATCCCCCAATCTGAGTGGGATGCTTTAGCAATGCCTTTGAAAACTCCCTTTTTGGAATGGGAGTGGCTGCATAATATGGAAAGTTCTGGTAGTGCTAAGGCACAAACTGGATGGCTACCTAACTATTTAACGGTGTGGCGCGATCGACAGTTGATTGCGGCTGCCCCGCTGTATGTTAAAGGTCATAGTTATGGCGAGTTTGTCTTCGATCATCAGTGGGCAGATTTGGCGAATCGTTTGGGAATTCAGTATTATCCGAAACTTTTGGGGATGACTCCGTTTACTCCGGCAGAGGGGTATCGGTTTTTGATTGCGCCAGGGGAAGATGAGGATGAGTTGACGGAGATGATGGTGAATGCGATCGATCATTTTTGCGATCGCAATCAAATTTCCGGTTGTAATTTCCTCTATGTCGATCCAGAATGGAAACCAGTGATGGAACGTCACGGTTTCTTTAATTGGTTACACCATAGCTACATCTGGAAGAACGAAGGTTTTCAAAGTTTCGATGATTATTTAAAGGTGTTTAATGCTAATCAACGCCGCAATATCAAAAGAGAACGTAAAGCTGTAGAAAAAGAAGGTTTACAAGTTCGCACTTTAACAGGTGAAGAGATTTCTAAACCTTTGTTAAATCAAATGTACAATTTCTATAGTCATCATTGTGACAAGTTTGGTTGGTGGGGTAGTAAATATCTTACGAAAAAGTTCTTTGAGCAACTTTATTCTAATTATCGCGATCGCGTTCTGTTGGTTGCTGCTTATAACGAACAAAATACTCATCAACCAATGGCAATGTCTTTTTGTATTTATAAGGGCGATCGACTTTACGGACGTTATTGGGGTTGTTTCCAAGAAATCGATTGTTTACACTTTGATGCTTGCTACTATACTCCAATTGAATGGGGAATTGCTCATGGCGTGCAAGTTTTCGATCCCGGCGCAGGTGGACAACATAAGAAACGCCGAGGTTTTCCGGCAACTCCTAATCACAGTCTGCACCGCTTCTATCACCCCCGCTTAAGCAAAATTCTTAAGTCTTACATTAGGGAAGTTAACGAAATTGAACAGCAACAAATTGAGGCAATTAATTTAGATATTCCTTTTAGTCAACGGCAACCTCAGTTACAGTTGGAGTTGGAAAATGAGTAGTGTTTTTTAGGGAACCGCGAAGACGCGAAGGACGCAAAGAAGAACGCAAAGAAGAAACGGATAAAAACAGTAGTTTTAGTCGAAATTACTGCTAAATTTGCTATGATGAGTAAGATTGTATTTTGATATAATTTTCCAATTCCCAGTTAATCAAAGTTTTGAAATCATGCCATCTAGTTTGCCAAAAATGACTTTCACGAAAGAAGACCTTGCATTGATTGACGATCGACTTTCCCAACGCGATATTAAGCTTGACCCTGCTGGATATTTTGTGATCTATTTAGATAGAGAAGCCGGACTGATCTGCGCTAAACACTATACTAATGTGATTGATGAACGTGGTTTAGCTGTCGATCCAGAAACCGGAGAAGTGATTCCGGCAAAAGGTAAGGTAGAAAGAACTCACACAACTTTATATACTGGCAGAACTGCCAAAGAAATCTGTGTCAAAATTTTGGAAGAAACTCAGCCCTGCCCTGTGAGTTATTTAGATCATGCTGGTTATTTGGGGCGGGAGTTTGTCCGGGCTGAGTTAGCTTTAGTTACTGGTCAAGAGTATATTCAGGATTAGTGCAGAAATTAAAAAACCTTCTTTGCTTCTGCCTTCTGACTTCTGCCTGACTAGGAACCCATTGATTGATACCAATAGTAGGTTGCCATTGGAATTACAGTGGCAGCAATTAATAAGCCAATTACCCAAATAGTTGAACTGCCAGTATCAGTTTCGTCAGCTTTGGTAAAGGTACTTTCTACTTGTAGATTGTCGGCAACTACAGGGGCACCGGGATCGGGTTTACCTGATAATACTGCGGCGATGCGATCGCTAGCATCCACAAAAGCTTGATTGTATTTGTCACCTTCGCGCAAAGGCACCAGTACCGTTTCGGAAGCAACACTTTCAGCTATTTCATCGGACATCAGGGATTTGACTTTTTCCCCGGTGCGAATTCCGGTAGTGTTGGTTAAAGTGTCGATCGCTAACACAGTTTGATTAGCTTGCGTTTCTGGTGTGGGAAACCACTTTTCAAATAGTCGATCGGTGAAACTTTGGGCGGTTTCGCCATAGTCTAAACGGCGAAAGGTGACAAATCTCACCTCATTTCCGGTTTCCTTTGCCAAATTTTCTAAAGTAGTGTTAATCTGTCCTTCACTAATCCGGCTGAGAACTTCTGCTCGATCGACGATCCAAGTTTGTTCTCCTGCTACTAAACTTGGCATATCATAAGCACCTGTGGCGTTAGCTGGTGTGGCAAAACTCTGCATTGCTAGCAACACTAACGCCAAAGACAAAAACAGACGTTGGAGATATTTTCTCCCAGAATAAATGTGATATAAGAACTGTTGCATGGGATAAAACCTTAAAAAACTTCCCCCAAAAATACTTTATATCTTTTTGAGTCGGGGGCAGAGGGGCAGCGGCGTTAACTATTAACGTAAGTTGCTAGTTAGATCTTAGGCTGTGATTACTACGTTTAGATCCCCCCAACCCCCCTTAACAAGGGGGGCTAAGAAAGAGGCAGATTTGTAACTAGCAACTTGCGTTATTAACAATTGTCTGTTGAAACGCTTTAAGTGCTTCAAGTTTAGAAGCCATCATGACACAACGAGCTAGCAGGTCAATATTTAACTCTGGTAAAATTTCCGATCGCTCTATCTGCTCATATCCAGATTCTTGCAAATGGTAGAGCTTGAGTAAACCATCTTCCCAAAACCAGACTTCCGGGACACCTAAAAGTTTGTCGCGGGTTAATTTGCGATCGCTACCACTAGTAAATATTACTTCTACAACCAGGTCAGGTTTAGTCGCTGTGGCGCTACCGATGGCAAATGATTCGTCAGCTTGCGCGGAAACTTCCTCTTCCTTTTCTTGGGTAAAGCTGCCTAATGGGTTAAATTCAATGTTTTTGGCAAGAAAGTATTGGCAGAGTAAAAATGCAATCATCCGGCTGATTGATTCGTGTTCCGGGGAAACAGTCAAGATTTCAATTTCTCCTTTGTAATAAGCCAGTCTGATTCCTGGTGAGTCAGCAAAGCTTTCCTGAAGTAACTGGAACTGTTGCCAAGTCATCCCAGAGTGGACTAGCCGTTGGTCTTTTGTTTTGTCTAGCGTTACTGCCATGACCGAAATTTCCCTACTCCGATCACCAGCTTACATAACTCGCCTCTGCCTAACCATAGATGAGTTTATATACCTATTCCCCAAAAAGTTTTATCAAAATTTGTTACTAAAATGTAACGAAGTTTAATACAATATAATCATTCGTTAAATAAGTATTTTTGCTCAAAGCCATGATAGAGGCTCAATTTCCCTGGCTGACTGCGATCGTCCTGCTCCCCCTGGTAGCTTCCCTGCTCATCCCCGTATTGCCCGACAAAGAAGGCAAGCGCGTCCGTTGGTATGCGTTGGGCGTAGGTATCGCTGATTTTGTGTTGATGTGCTACGCCTTCTGGAAGCATTACGATCCGAGCAGTGCGACTTTCCAACTAGCGGAAAAGTATGCTTGGGTGCCGCAGTTAGGTATTAACTGGGCGGTTTCGGTTGATGGAATATCCGTACCGCTGGTGCTTTTGGCAGGTTTAGTGACTACTTTAGCGATTTTGGCAGCTTGGCAGGTCGATCGCAAACCCCGCCTATTCTATTTTCTGATGCTGTTACTCTACTCGGCACAGATTGGGGTTTTCGTCGCTCAAGACTTGATCCTGCTGTTCATCATGTGGGAAGTGGAATTAGTTCCCGTTTACTTACTCATCTCCATCTGGGGTGGGCCAAAACGCCGTTACGCCGCTACCAAATTCATCCTTTATACTGCACTAGCTTCTATATTTATCCTCGTAGCAGCCTTAGCAATGGGGCTTTATGGCGGTGGTAATCTCACCTTCGATATGGCAGAACTCGCCACAAGGAATTACCCATTAGTACTAGAACTCTTACTATATGCGGGTTTACTGATTGCTTTCGGTGTGAAACTGGCGATTTTCCCGATGCACACCTGGCTACCTGACGCTCATGGTGAAGCTTCGGCTCCTGTGTCGATGATTTTGGCTGGTGTATTGCTGAAAATGGGCGGATATGGGTTAATTCGCTTGAACATGGAAATGCTCAATGATGCTCATGTTTACTTTGCTCCAGTTTTAGCAATCATCGGTGTTGTCAACATTGTTTATGGCGCGTTGACTTCTTTTGGTCAAACTAACATGAAGCGCCGCCTCGCTTATTCTTCCGTTTCTCACATGGGTTTTGTGTTGCTGGGTATTGCTTCCTACACTGATTTAGGTGTGAGTGGCGCAATGCTGCAAATGATTTCTCACGGTTTAATTGCTGCGGTGTTGTTCTTCTTGGCTGGTGTGACTTACGATCGCACTCATACCCTAGCATTAGATCAAATGGGCGGAATTGGTCAAGCAATGCCGAAAGTTTTTGCACTGTTCACCGCAGGTGCAATGGCTTCTTTAGCACTCCCTGGAATGAGTGGTTTTGCTAGCGAACTCTCGGTTTTCATGGGTGTAACTACAGGCGATATCTACAGTTCTAGTTTCCGCACAGTTACAGTTTTCCTCGCCGCAGTGGGTGTGATTCTCACTCCAATTTACTTGCTTTCCATGCTGCGTCAAATCTTCTTTAACTCTGGTGCAGCACCTACTTGTAATTTGGGTAATGAAACTGTAAAAGCTTCAGGAGATCAAGAGGCTGTGTGTTTTGGTACTAGCTGCGTCTTACCTGCAAATGCTCATTTTAGAGATGCAAGTCCCCGCGAAATCTTCATCGCCGCTAGCTTTTTGGTGCTAATAATTGGGATTGGTTTTTATCCGAAATTAGCTACTAAGTTGTACGATGTAAAAACGGTGGCAGTAAACGCGGAAGTGCGTCAATCTTACACTCAAATTGCCCAAGGTAATCGACAAATTTATGCCCAAGGGTTTTTAAGTTCTCCGCAAATTGTTGAAACAGAAATTGCTACAGTTGCGGGAATTGTGAAATAAGTTTTCTTCTTCTACTTGTGTTGAATTGTGTTGAATGTTTGGCGATCGTTCTTTCTGGTTTTTGGGGAAGGGGCGATCGTTTTTTTTGAGTTAATTATTTCTTTGGCATTTTACTTGATATTGCTCCAAAGTCTTAATCAAATCTTGCATTGATTCATACATTCTCTTAGTTATCATTTCATACTTACAAAACACATAAGTTTCTTCTTCAATTTTATTATTGGAAAAAATTTTCTTAATTAAATCTCCCTTCTTATTACCATTTATCTTGTTTGCAATGCAATTAAACAATATAATCTTTGCATCCTTGATTAAGTCACTTATAAGTGCTTGAGGTAAAGTATTTTTGTTACGATATTCTAAAGTGTTATTTATTTGACGAATTAGTGAATTAAGTGTCCCAGTATACTCATTAGTTTGTTCGACTTCACTTAAATTTACCAGATACTCATAAAATATACGTTTGAGTTGGTCAGAAATCGTTTCATCTGGACATAGTTCAAGCGATCGTTTCCAATTTTCGTGAGCCTCTTTAAGAGTTTTAGTTTCCTCATCAGGGTTTTTCTTTATTCTATTTAGATACAATAAAACAACAGCTAAATTACTATAATCTATATTAGTTTTTTCTTGTCCCATTCTTCTTAAATTATTGTAAGCACTATATAATTTTCCTTTTGGCTCTTCTAGTTCTTCCAGATAAGTTAAAAAATCAATCCAAGCAAGAGCACTGTCGGCAGCATGATTTTGAAATTCGAGGTATTTAGATCTTTCAAGACTCTCACGAGCATCTTCATATTCCCCACTAATGGCGTTTAATACTCCTATCCTAATGTAAAATTCATAACGGCTTGGTTCTAAATTTTGCGCTTGTTTATAGTATTCAAGTGCTCTCTTATAATCTCCTAAATAATAATGTTGGTGTCCATAAACAGCACGCACTAAATAGCTGTTTGGGTTTATTTTCATTGCTTCCGTAAGGGTAGATTTTGCTTTCAAATACTGATCTGCGCTTAAATAGTAAAAACCTATTAGACTTAATAAATCTCCCAATTTACTAAAGTTTTTATCTATTCGACTTGCATCTTCGCACAGAGTGCGAGCGTCATCAAGCTTTTTAGCAGATTTAGTTCTTTCATACTGGCAAATACAGTACAATGCTTGAGTATAGAACTTAAATGCTTTCCAACTACTTGTTTTTGAAACTTTTGGAGATAAATCGAGAACGATTCTGTAGGCAAGTTCTTCTATTAAATCAGATATTTGAGGTGTTTTGAATTCAGTAGATTCAGATGGTACTTTATAGGCATGAACTTCAGACTTATGATTACTTTTTTCATACCTAGCTGTTATTTGTAAACTTAAATTATCACGTTTGATTCTTCCAGAAATAATTTGGACTGTGCCTTGTGGCCACAACTGCTTCAGTGTCAATAACAGCGATCCAATTTGTAGCGATAGCTGATTAGGGACAGAGATTGATCCCATTGCTGAAAAAGCTGTTTCTAAATTATCTCCTTTGAATACTGCTAGAGGAAATTTAATATCTTCTCTACAAACAGCAGCAAGAGATGAGCCGGGTTTTATTTTTAACTGTCCATCTTCTAATGAATTATAAATGTGTTCTATGTGATGTAATTCCGCCGCTAATAGTTCAGCAATGAATTTTCCATCAACTAAAATTTTTTTCTCTTTATCCAATTGTTCATGCTCAAATGGTCGAATAACTATTCCGCTTGGTCTAGATAATTCTCGATAAAAAAGACATAATATAATGACAATGAGTATGATTGTGATTGTCTGAAGAATATTTGTGAACTGTAAAACGTTTTTCGCTGTCAAAAAATCCATTGACTTACAAACTACAGAACTTATTTTGCATATCAAAAAGTTTTTCGGATCGCAATTGCTTTGTTCCGTACAGCTTGTAGACCAGACTTTTACAAGAAGAAAGCCGAATAAGAAAAGTAAAAACAGTCTGAGTTTTTTGAATTTTTGAGCTATTAAGTCAAAAAATACCAATTTAATCAACACAAACGAGATTGCTAATAAGACAATAGTTCCTATAAATTCCAGTTTTTGAACTGGACAAGGATAATTTTTTTTAAACAGATCGTAGATACATTCGTAAATTATTTTAAATACATTAATTTTGGCAATTACCAATGCAAGTGTAATTATAATTATGTTTTGTAGCGAATCTATTAAGGTTTTATCCTCATTAAATGTTGCGTATAGCACAATAATAAGCACAATAATAAGCGCAATAATAATAATAATATCCATACAGCGACTCCTACGAAATTTATTCAATCAATAACTACTCAATCAAGGACTATAATTATTTAGCGATCGCCCCAACTCAAAAATCTCAAATTCCACCTCAAGCAAAGAATTTCATCTGCTTAGGCGTGGAATTCCATCGATAAATTTCTATGACAATCCGAAATTGATTATGAAATAGCTTTTCTCTTTTTCTTTCCTTAACTTGTTTCTAAATTGTTTCTAAAAACGCTATAAGTGGTACGCACGGGAATTTAGCGATCGCACTTAGATTTGCAATCATGCTTAACAGATACGTACACGCCACGCGAACGTAATTCAAAAAAGTGTTTTACAAACCAAATCTGATTTCTATATCTACGCGCCGACAGAAACCTTTGCAATCTAACTATCAATAAAACCGCAGTTGCAGTAAAAAATTATTTCACCACTATAAATTAGCAGAAAGGGTTTTTGTCTGTCAAGTACCAATGGCTATTATCTGCTATAATAATTTGTCTTTTTCGATTTCTACGGAAAGCTTGGTACTTTGGGTAAGACAAGCACTCTGACTCAAGTAATACCTGTTCTCTTTGAAGATACTCTTTAATATTTTGTAACTTATTTTGCTGAAATCTTTGCTAAGCATAGTGGCGATCGCGCACCTTCACCTCTAAATCCGTCTCATTTTCTAGCAGTGTAAGCTGTACTAAGTTTTTAAGACCAACTTGTAATTGAAACAACATTCGGAAAAGTACCGCTTACAGCATTAACAAGCTTCTCATCAGCAGTTACGAACTGGCATTGCCGTCTAAGGCTGAGAGCAATATAAAGTGAATCATATACAGTTCTTTGATGAGTAACAGCAAGACGATAAGCATCACCAAGTAGTGAAGCTGATGGAGTTACTATAAATTGTATTAATTGGAAGGAGTCAAGAATAGCTTGTCCATCTGCCTCAGATACACCTTGAAATCTCTGGAGTTTCCAAACAATGTTGCCTATTTCTGCATAGATTAAATCTGGGACAAGTAGCACCAGACTACCATTTTGGTAAGCATCAAGTATCTCGCGTGCTTTTATTGAGTAAGGTTGTGGTACAAACCACTTAATAGCTACGCTACTATCAACTACAATTTCTGTCACTGCTACCTAGACCTGTCCTCACGCACTAACTCAACACTATCAGGAAACTCTCCATAGGTTTTTTGTAATCTTGTGCGTAACTCATCTGCTTGAAGAATAGCATTTTGACGATCGCACACCTTCACCTCTAAATCCGTCTCATTTTCTAGCTGTGTAACCTGTACTTGGATAGTGCGATCGCCAAACTCAGGTTTCTCGTCAATCCACTCTAAATGATTTCCCTTTAACCAAGCTTTGAATTTTTGTAACATTGCTAGATCACCTTATTGTTTATCAAGCATTAATTGCTATTACTTCCTAATCATAATTCTCCTTTTTCAATTTCTACGGAAAGCTTCGCGCTTTCCTTTGGTGGATGCCAACCAGCAGATACCCAGGCTTGTCTAACTGTAACAGCATAAGGATTGTTTAGTTGCAAAGCCAAAACAGTCGCACGACCAACAGCAGTTAGTCCTGAAATTTGAGTGCCGTTATCAGTCCAAGCAAAATGACGTGACCATTTTTGTTGACAAGGATTAAATAATTTAACTTTGCGGTTTGTTACTGGATCTTTGGCGTGGGTTTGTGTACCTTTGTAAGAATTACAGAGACGACAAGCAAGCCATAAGTTTTCCTCTTCATCAGATCCACCTGCTGCTTTGGAAATAATATGTTCAATCTCTAAAACTCCCAAAACATACTTTTGAAGGCTAAGACAGTAACCACACTGATCGTTTGCCTGTGTCCTGACTCGCCTCCGAACTTCTTCCGAAATTTGACTCACTGGCTTAAAGGTTCCATTAATCCACGCTTGACAGCTTCACGGAGAGCAGTAGCTTTTCGCAGTAGTCCCTCCTGATAAATTTGCATGAGATTTTGTAATTCTAGTCGCTCATTTTCAACTAGAATACCTGCTTGTTGGCGATCGAGTAATTCACTCAATCGAATATCTTGATCTGGTTCCATTTGTAATTCCGTCAGTGCTAAAACTTGTTCATCAGAAAGGTCAGAGACAGGCTTAAGATCGAAAACATCTGCTCTTGTAAATGGAATAGAATGTTGAATCGTTTCTGCTAAAATGCTAGCAACATCACGATTTGCTAACCGCGCAAAACGCTCAATTTGTTGATAAACCTCGTCTGGCAAAGTAATTGTGATTTGGGTACTCATGGTTATGCTTCAATACTGATTGCTTAGATTAGGCTGTTTTTTCATGTTAGACTGCATTACTCAGAAAACTATAAGAATCAGCAAAAAGAAAATAAAATTTTTATGACTTTCACTACTTACAAATGGACAATTGAACGGTATCATCGGGCGATCGATGCAGGACTATTTGACGATCAGCCAGTTGAGTTATTACGCGGAGATATTGTAGTTATGCCACCAGAACGAGAACCTCACGCTTACTACAATAGCGAAGTTGGGGATTATTTACGGGTATTGCTAGGAAATCGGGCGAAAATTCGTGAAGCGCACCCCATCACTCTACCCAATGACTCGGAACCAATTCCAGATTTAGCAATTGTAAAACCATTGGGAACAGTTTATCTAGAACACCATCCCTATCCCGATGATATTTTTTGGTTGATTGAGTTTTCCAACACTACTCTTAACAAAGATTTAAATGCGAAAAAAGCAGTCTATGGCGAAGCGGGTATCGCTGAATATTGGGTTGTAAATCTTCAGGATAGGGAACTTAAAGTTTTTCGAGATTTAGAGAATGGGCGCTATACCACAGAACAAACTTTCAAAACTGGATTTGTATCTCCACTGGCTTTTCCAGATGTACAAATTCAAGTGCAACAACTGATGAATCCGCAGCAGTAAAAATTAAGATATAAAAGCTAATTTTTACCACAGATGAAACACAGATAAACACAGATAAACACAGATGATTTAGAATGGTTTATCGATTTTTAGCAAATATCTAAAAATTTCAGTCCACTTAAGTGGACTTTAGCTATTAGCCTGCGATTTGAATCGCAGGCGGGATTTAGCTATTAGCCTAGAGTTTAATTCTCAGGCAAACTATCAACTAAAACAAATTAGTTTCCGTCATATTTGACAAATTAGAATTCAACACAAGTTCTGGTTGATTACTCATTGAAACTTCTGAAGAACTAGACAAAATTCCACTTAAGGGATCGGCAAAACTTTGTGCCAAAATGTTCATCGAAGAATCGGTAACTACAAAATCATCATTAAATAATTGCAGATTTGCAAATGATTGTGCTGCGGAAGTTCCCGAAATTACGGTATCGGTTCTGGCGCTTAAATTTTGAATTCTGGTGTCTTGCGTTACTCCTACATCTGCAAGATTAAAAGGAGTATTAGCAAATCTTTGGGTTAAATAATTTGCTAATGCTGTTTGTTCGCCAATTCCTGTTTCTACTGGGTTTGTTGCGGGGAAATCAGGGAAGGGATAACCATCACCACCACCAGCTAAAAAGTTTAAAGTAACTGTGCGGAAAGTGCGATTTGGATCGCCAACTAATTGCCCGTTTTGAACTATCACATCGGTGGTATTTCCGTTAGCATCTTTAATAGCTAAAGATACTACTCGATTTCCGGCAGGTTGATTCGGATCGAAACTAAATGCGATTCCTGCTACTTGGGGGAAACGTCCGGGGGTTCTTCCAGGGGCAGAGTCAGCTAATCCATGTTCAATTACTTGTTGTAATTGTTGGGCGGTTAATGTTAGTAAAGTTAACTGATTGTTGAATCTCAAACTGTTTTCTATATCGAGGCGAGAAATTTCCCCTGCTTCTTTACCTGCTGCGGGATTAGCTACTGGAGGAATCTTTTGTCCGGCATTTGGATCGTTGCCACCTGCGCCAATAACTGCACCGATAGATTCTCGAATTCCACCTCCATTTTTGAGGGAAATTACTACGGAAGGATCGATCGCTCTAGCAGCAGCAAGATTGGCATCTGCGGTTAAGTTTCCTAAGTTGGTTTCTTCAGTACGAACTGAGTTTCTTTCGCCGTTTAAGTAAACATTGGTGCTTCCGAAAGTTTCTGCATCTTTGGTATTAATGACGGTTTTTAGTGCTTGGGTTACTTCGGCAACTTTGGGATTTGGGGTGGCGTTTCCTGTGGCAATTACTCCTTGTTCATCTGTGGCGTAAGCACCGTTAATTTCAGGATTTAAACTTTCGGTAATTACTCTTCCTTGAGAGTCGAATTCTGTGACTAAACGACCGACATATTTATAGTTACTGGTGGTGTTTACTACTACTATTGGTTCGCCTGTGGCGGAGTTTCTTAATATTGGATAATTGCCGCCAGATGTGTCTCCTACTCTTAGGCGATCGCTAGAATCAGATAACAATGTATGCGAACCACCAGCTACTATTATATCTACATCTCGCAACCTGGGAGCTAAGTTTAATTCTAAATCCAATTGTTGCAAGTGTGCCAAGAGAATTATTTTGTTTATTCCTTGTCCTGTTAAGGCATCAACTGATGGTTGAATTGTCGCAGCTAAAGCATCTAAATCTTGAGGATTTGCTGGTAAAACTCCTACATCTCCAGGGGAAGAAATGCTGGGTAATGTGGGGGTAGTTGCACCAACAATGCCAATTTTTTCGCCATTCACTGTAATCACAGTACTTTTAGCAATACTGTTAGGAATTGTGCTGGCTTCTTGACCGTCTGGTACTACTAAATTAGCTAAGTTGCTATCAGGTGCAAAGTTTAAGTTGGCGCTTAAATAGGGGAAAGCTGTGCCGGGATAATCTCGATCGCTTGCAATTAAAGTTCTAACTTGTCTTGTACCTTGGTCAAATTCGTGGTTGCCGAAAACGCTAGCTTGGACACCCATTGAATTGAGGATGATTATATCACCGCGACCGATATCTTCTCTGCCTAAAACTGGTCTTAAAGAGGGGTCGCTGCTAGCGGCAAAAAATGGGCCAGGGATGTAATTATCACCGGAAGAAAGGAATAGGGTGTTTTCGGGAAATTGCGATCGCAAACCATTAACTACAGATGACATTCTCGGCGCATCATCTAATGCTGAAACTCCTCCTTCAAAGTCGGAAGCGTGCAATAACTGAAGTGAGAAACTGCCGGGAATTATTCCTACTCCCCCAGACCGACCCTCAAATCTGCCAAACTGAACAAAATGCTGGAAAGCACTAGCAATAGTACCAGATGTAACCTCCGTTTGCACATCGGGATTTTGTTGTAAATAAATGCTGGGATTAAATTCTGTGCTGGGTTGACGTTGTTCAAATTGTCCATACTCAATAAAGTGAAAGAAAGCATTTCTTACACTACCAGTATTTACAGCTTGTTGGACATCTGTATTTCTTTGTAAATAAAAGTTGCTATTAAAAAGAGTACTAGGATCTCTTCCTTCAAATTGTCCAACAGCGAAGAAATGTTCAAAAGCACTGCGGAAAATACCCGTAATTACAGCTTGTTGAACATCTGTATTTCTTTGGAAGTAAAAGTTGGTGTTGAAAAAACTGCTAGGATCGCGATTTTCAAATTGTCCGAAGCGGAGAAAATGTTCTAATGCACCTCCGGCAAAATCACCTCTAGCAACAGCGGTAGCAACATCTTGATTTTGTGCTAGGTAAAAACGACTGTCAAATATGCTGGGAATCTGTAATGTCATGAGTTTTAGCTTCTTTACACAAACTGTCGATCGTCTCATGAAATGGTTAAGATTTTCTTATATATAGGTTATGAAATTAGTGTTATTCCTATTACTTATTAAGAGGTTAAACTTCGGATAATAAAAAGATAAAATCTTGACAAATTATCGGCTTTGGGTGATTAAGATGCGATTTAATGGCTTAGAAAAGTTTTTGCGTTCTCAATTCCAAGGAAAAGATGAAACAAAAGCAGATTCCGATACTCAGGAATTTCAGGAAATTTCGCATCGCAATTTGCTGCAAGGCGGTTTTGTAACTGGAGTTGCGGCTGGAAAAATTTTTGAGGAGGATAATCCAGCGATCGCTTATACCAAATCCGGGTTAGTTACCCCCGTTATCTTCTCCCTCTTTCCTCTGCGTCCTCTGTGCCTCTGCGGTTCAATTATAAAGGGGGTTTTTATCCCGGATTTAGTATTAAAGGTAAAATGTAGAACCAAATAATAAAGCCTATCTCTAAATTTGAGATAGGCTCTTAGTTCTGTATAGAGTTTGGCAATAGAAGCAGATAAATTTTTAATCTTGATTCCATTATGAACAACTTAAGGCTGAAAGCCAATCACCCAAAAGGGTGGTTTCTCAGTTCTCAGAAGGAATAATTGTCTCGGTTAACTCTAAGATTAAATCTAGGCGGAAGTTATCTACTAAATCTTTCAAGGTATCTGCCAAAGCTGCTTTACTCTCAGGAATTTGCTTAACTAATTCTAAAATAATATCATCATTAACACAGAGTACCGCTTGATGTAGTTCTTTTATCCATTCGATCGGCATAACTTTTAAATCTTCGACCTGCAACTTTTTGGGTATTGCTGAATTTAATGAAGTTGGTTGATTTTCATCAGCATAAATATAGCGTACTCCTAAATACTGATTCATTTTTGCAAATAACTCTGACTCCTGAAAAGGCTTACGCACTAAGTCATCACAACCAGCTGACAAAATCCTCGATTCTTCTTCTTCAAAAGCACTAGCTGTTAAGGCAATAATTACGGATTTAGGAACATCTTCCATTGTTAATCTTTTTTGTTGCAAGGCTTTAATTTCTTTAGTTGCTTCATAACCGTCCATGATTGGCATTCGCATATCCATCCAAATTAAATGAGGTTTCCAAGTTGACCATATAGCGATCGCTTCTTGTCCATTAATAGCTTCCTGCACTTCAAATCCCAAAGGTTTCAGTAACTTAACCAATAACAAACGATTTTCTTCAATATCTTCAACAATTAAAATCCGATAAGTAGGTTGATTCGGTTGTAACCCAGTCACCTTTTTAGTAGTCAGTGAAGTTTGTTCTGGAATAGCATTCATTTCTTTAACGCGAATATCAAAAGTAAAAATTGTTCCTTTACCTAACTGGCTTTTAACCGTAATATCTCCCCCCATTAAGCGAACAAATTGTCGGCTAATCGGTAAACCTAACCCTGTTCCTTGCATGGATTTACGACCTGTTTCAGTTTGCACAAAGGGATCGAACATTGTGGGGATTTCTTCAGTTGCTATCCCAGCACCAGTGTCTTCTACTTCAAAGATAATTAAAGTTTTATTTTGTTCCTTATTTCCCAAGTTTACCTTTAAACAAATACCACCCTTATTAGTAAATTTGACAGCATTGCCTAACAAGTTAATCAGGATTTGTCGCAATTTGCTTTCATCAGTTTCAATATATCGAGGAACATTTACTGCTCGTTCAAAAATTAATTCTAAGCCTTTACCAGCAGCCTTAAATCTTAACATTTGTTCTATATCTTCGAGTAATTGATAAAGATCGAAGCGACTTTCATTCAGCGTAATTTGACCTGCCTCAATTTTGGACATTGATAAAATATCGTTGATTAAATTTAATAAATGTTCGCCACTCCGATTAATAATTTTGAGTTGTTCTTTTTGTTCAGAAGAGAGAGAACTATTTCTTGCCATTACTTGACTAAAACCAAGAATAGCATTCAATGGTGTCCTTAGTTCGTGACTCATGTGGGAGAGAAAACGACTTTTAGAAACTGATGCTGCTTGTGCTGCTGCAAGTGCATTTTGTAGAGTTTCTTCTACTTGTTTGCGTTCTGTAATATCAAAAAATGAAGTGACAACTGCGTAAGGTAAAGAATCACCAGATTTGTATAAAGGTTGAGAGTTAACAGAAATCCAAGTTAAATTACCATCAAGTTTATATACTCCCATCACCACATCAACACAGGGTTTGCCAGTTCTAAGCGTTATCATTGCTGGATGTTCTTCGCCTGGAAAAGGCGTTCCATCTTCTTTGATTACTCGCCAACAAGGATCTAGGGAAGTCATTCCCACCATTTGTTCACGGCTTAAACCGAGAATTTTTTCAGCACTGCTGTTACAAGTATTAATAGTACCATTGGCATTTTGTAAGACAATACCTTCTGCCATTGCTGTGACTAAAGAGCGATAGCGTTCTTCACTTTCTTGCAAGGCTTTTTGAACTAGTTTGCGTTCTGTAATATCCCGGACAATACAAACAACTTCATCAACACCGCTTTTAATAATTCGAGCTTCATAAATGTATGTTCCATCCGGTTTTTCCAACTCATGTTCAAAGGTTTGTAATTTTCCGGTGGTGACTGCGATTTGAAAATTGTTTAGCAAACCAGTTTTAATGTTTTCAGGAATTGGCAATTCTGATAACTTTTTGCCTATGAGAAATTCTGGTGGGACAATTAAAGTATTTTCATTTGCTTGAATATCTAAATAAGTGCCATCTACTCGGTGACGAAACATTGTATCGGGTATGGCTTTTAATAGTGCTTGCATTCTTTCTTCATTCTGTCGCAAGGCTTTTTCGGCTTCTACTCGATCGCTAATGTCACGAGCGATCGCTAACACTGACTGCACAGAACCATCATCAGCAAATTCCGGCACAACACGGCTAGCATAATTAGTTATACCGTGAATTGATGACAATTCATATTCTATTTCTTGTTCTTCACCTGTGTCAAATACTTGTTGAATAGTTGTTTGCCAAAGTTCCACTAATGATTTATCTGCGCCAATTTCTGCGATAGTTTTACCGATAAATCCTGAAGGGGGAATTCCTGAATGTTTTTCTACTGTAGGATTGATGTAAATATAGCGAAATTCCCGATCGAGCCGCATGATAATATCGGGAGCATTTTCCACTAAAGCGCGAAATTCTTGTTCTTTTCGTTGTAAAGCTGCTTCGGATTGTTTCCGATCGCTAATATCACGCGAACAAGCAAAGTTATATTCTTTGCCATTAAATTCTAAGTAATTTAAGGTAATTTCTACAGGAATAATTTTACCGTCTTTACCCTGATGTTCTGAGGTAAAAGACAAAGTTTTTTGTTTTTTTAATTCTTTCCAATGTGTGAGCCATGCTTCTTGCGGGAAGTTAGGATCGAATTCCCAAACGTATTTTGACAACAACTCTTCACGGGTAAAACCTTGTTGTTCGCAAGCTTTTTTATTAGTGCGAATAATTTTCGCATTGCGATCGATCCAAACTGTAGCTAAAGAGGAATGTTCTACAGAAAAGTCGGCTAATTGTAATTCTTCTTCTATACGTTTGCGTTCGGTGATATCTTCAAATATGTAGAGTCTGCCGAAATAGCGATCCTCGCAATCGCGGATTTGGGTGGAGAACCTCCGAATAATTCTGCCATCTTTAAAAAGAATTTCATCTTCTACAATTGCCCGGTTTCCTTCACTTTGCAACGGTTTACATCTTTCTGCAAATGCTGCCACATCTGCTATTAGATTTACACAATGTTTGATTACATCATTATTTTTTAATAGATTTTTATCCATTTGGGGTTTTAAATATTCAATCCCCCAAATTCGACAAAACTGATGATTAAAGTAAAGAATTTCATCAGTACGATTATCTACTACATAAAAAGCTAATGGGGAAGCATTAGCCATCGATCGCAATAAAGTTTGTTTCCAGCGTAATTTCTCTTCAGTTTGCTTTAGTGCGGTGATATCATTTTCATTTACCAACAGCATATTAGAACCATTGGTGGGATCTTGGGTGCGGCGAATTTCTAGAGAATGCCAACGCACTCCTTGTTTGGTTAAAACTTGAACATCACCATTAAATTTTCCTGTAGCAATCAGTTTTTGCTTGGCTTGCAACCAAATATTTCGATCGAAAAAACGCTGCTTTAAATGCTGATTTTCTTGGTGCAAAATATGATTACCATAATAATTAATAGCTGCCGGATTTTGAAATAGCAACTCTCCAGATTCTTTACATAAAGAAATTGCTACTGTTGTATGACGTAATGCTTCTAAAGAACGAAGCGTATCTGGTTCAACGCTCGCAATTTTTTCTGCTTCTACTAACATTGCTAAGCGTCCGTTTTCCATCGGAATACCGGAACAGGTACAACGAACAGATATAGCATTGTCTGCTGGATAAAATGTCCACTGCTCAATTACTGTTTTACCTTGCTCGAACTGCTCTAAGTAACTTTGCAAGCGAGTGTACGTTGCCGCAGACACTTGACTAAAATCCCGGCTGAGGAGCTCTTCTAAATTTGCGGCATTCCAGAGGAGTAAAGCCGCGTGATTTGCCCACCTCATTGTCAAATTTTGGATATCAAAAATCCAAATTGGTGTTTGCAGTCGTTCATATCCCGCTAACTGACAGCAAATAGTTGGGTCTTCGATCGCGAACATACTTCACTTTTTTTAGAACGTATTTTAACGGAATCCAGAAGATAGACACTTAAAATTTTACTATTCTAACTCTAACCTCTAACCACTACTACTTGAGACTAATTTTCAAATTATTTATTTCTTAAGTTTCCGAATCCAAAAAGCTTAAATATATAAAAGCAATAGGTGGATATACTGGCTGATTTGGTCAAATCTTTAGTGGAGCTTTAAATTATTTTAATTTTAAGAAACTAAAATTCTTAACTTAATTAATATCTATCTTTTTACAGATGACCTTGAGTGGCTTCTCAACTTAAGCAGTTAACCTAAATTTTCGCCCCACAGTCTGAGGAGAACTGTCTAGACTCGATCGCCCTTTAGAGGAATATAAAGAAAGATTTATCTCTCTGGAAAGTCGCTCCAGGTACTAGCTACAAAACTCTTTGCAGTGTTATATTACGGTAAGGGAAAAAAGTTTACAGTTTAATTGTAGCGATCTACTTAACTATTCCCAAGTTAACCCGATGAACTTTAATGATATGAGTAGCTTCAATAAAACCATTAGACATCCTTGGTGTCGTTTGGTGTTTCCATACTTGTTAATTTTTCTGATATTAGAGGGAATTTTCGGAATTTTACTTTGGCGTTACCTGAAAGAAAAAGAAGAGTTCCTGTTGTCTCGCCACATTGAATCACTAAAAAATGCTTATCAGGTTATCGTCAATAACTATAAACTAGCTTCGCAAATTATTTATGATGAAGTTATTAATCAACCTGAGATTATTTCCCTACTACAAGAAGCTCGGGAGCCCAATGCAGCAGAACAGCAAATAGTTAGGCAACAACTCTTAGAAAAGTTAAGTCCTGCCTATAAACGTTTGCAGCAACATAATCTGCGCCAGCTTCACTTCCATTTACCTGATGGCAGGAGTTTTCTCCGATTCCATCGCCCGGAAAAATTTGGCGATCCATTATTTGATGTTCGCACATCGGTGCGGTTAGCAAATCAACAGCAAAGGTTTGTTTACGGCTTTGAAGAAGGACGAATCTACAATGGATTTCGTTATGTATTTCCCTTATTTGCTACAGATAATTCAGCAGATAAAAAACCGATTCATCTTGGGAGTGTAGAAACTAGTGTTAGTTATGCAGCTTTTAAGAATGAGATGGCATCTTTATTTCCGGGATGTTTTTGCTTTATTTTGCGCCGGGATGTAGTCAATGCCAAAGTTTTTCAAGATGAAAAAAGCAATTACGTTCCTAGTAATATTAGCGATCGCTTTGTCACAGAAGCACCCTCGCTACAACTTAAACCGAGGAATTTAGATTGCAATATTGTAACCTCATTGAATCAGCAATTGCGGAGTATTGTGGCAGATAAACTAAAACAGGGAATTTCCTTTGCGAAAGTTGTGCCTGCAACTGGCGATACTCCTTACGTTGCTAGCTTTCTGTCTGTAAAAAACTTTGAAGGACAATCTGTTGCTTACATTATTTCTTATGAGATCGATCGAACAATTCAAGGTTATTACCAAACATTTTATGCAAGTCTTCTCGGAGTTACCGGAACAAACCTTTTGCTGATTAGTTTTATTGCATTTGCCCATCGTAGTTATCGCCTGTTGCGCCAGAATAACGACAGCTTACAACAGGAAATTGAGGCGCGGATTATAGCGGAGAGGAACGAACGAGAAAAAGCAGCAGAATTATCAGAAACTCTGAAGCAATTAAAGTTAGCTCAAGCTAAATTAGTGCAAAGTGAAAAAATGAGTTCTCTTAACCGTTTAGTAGCAGGAATTGCCCATGAAATTAATAACCCAATTAGTTTTATTCGTGGGAATGTGCAACCTGCTGAGGAATATTTAGAATCGCTATTGACGCTGATTGATTATTATCAAGATCGGTGCTGTTTGGACGATCGCACTTTAAGCGAAATGTTTCCCGATATCGATTTAGATTTTATCCGGCAGGACTTTCCCAGAGTATTAACTTCCATGAAGCAGGGGTCAGAACGAGTGCGGGATGTTGTGCAAACTTTACGCAATTTTTCTCGATTGGATGAATCCGATCTTAAATCAGCGAATTTGCATGAGGGATTGGAAAGTACGGTGATGATGATAGATCACCGTCTAAAATCAACGAATCAGCGCCCTGCGATCGAAGTTGTGCGAGAATATAATGAATTGCCATTTGTGGAGTGTTATCCTAGCTTGCTGAATCAGGCTGTGCTGTCTATTCTTACTAACGCGGTGGATGCTTTGGATAGCGTAAATTGGTTTCAGGTGGGTGAAAATTCTGGTAATAATTTATGCCAAATGCCAACAATTCGGTTGGTAACAGCGATCGCCCCTGGTGATACTGTGATGATTAGCATTGCTAACAATGGCCCTGCAATTCCTGATAATTTGTTCGATCGAATTTTTGATCCATTTTTTACTACTAAACCCGTTGGGAAAGGTACTGGTTTAGGGCTGAGTACAGTTTATGCGATTGTAGTCGAACATCACCACGGTAAATTAACCTGCCAATCTCCTATGAATGGAGAAACTATCTTCACCTTACAAATTCCAATTCGTCAAGCCAACTACAGGGTAAATCATTCAGCAGCATGATGGAATTTTTTTGACTGCAACTTTATTGCACAGTTCAACTTAATATCTTTTAACAACTCTTTTCAAACTGAAAAAATCAGTAAAGATAGTTTATTGAGTAAAGCATAAAGAGTTGCTAAGAATTGTATTCATTTAAAGTTTGATCCCTCTAGTCTTTCTATACTAATTTCTATAAATCTCGATCGTTTACAAACAAAACGAGGAGGCACCCAAAATGAATCACACTTATGAGGTGTTGGTTGATATCAAAGAATATCTGGAACCAGCAACCAATGTCTGCCACAGAGGAACGACACGCTACGAGATTGACGCACAATCTAAACAAACAGCCGACAACATGGCAAGGTTAAAAGCTAGAACAGAGCATCCACAAGGTATTGAGTACGACGTGCGAGTAACCAGGTTACTAAAATAACAAAAACATCAGAGAAAATGGTGGAAAATGTTTCCCATCATGATTGATTCCCCCCAACCTGTTCACATCTGTTAAGCCATATTAAAATATTTGAATTTCTGCAAAAGTAGCTGTTTTAGCTACAAATCCGGCGAGTTCCGGGAAGTCATGGTCGGAAAATTCGTTCACCTGTGAAATCAATCAAGCCAACTCCACTAATCTGAGTCGGCTTGATTGATATTTCTAAAAGTAGTAGGCAAATATTTTAGATGTAACTTAGCCCTGGACAGAGGAACTAGGTAACGATTGCAATGATTGAAATTTATTCTTGTCTAAAACATATTTTTTAGCGCCTTCTGGGATGAAAATAATCAGCCAGAAGGCGCTAAAAAATGGGCGACAAGCCCGGTAAAAAACAGATTTTTTATAATTAGGGTCTTTATATAAGCTGACCCCAATTGATGCACAATAATAATAATAAGCAAAAATTAGTAGAGTGACATCAATCTTGAGAATTAAAACTTAAGATACAGAATTCAGGAGTAACAAAACTCGGACGATCGCATTTTGATGCCACTTTTTTGGTTCAGGCTCTTGCATAGAAATCAGTTCTATTTGTAGGGTGCGTTAACAACAGTGTAACGCACCATTCTACTGATTAATTTGTTTGTAAAACCAAATCAATTATCAGCGATGCGTGATCGGAATTAGCATTTGCGCCTGTATAAATTTGTCTCACCCGAAACTGTTGACTAACTAAACAATGATCGATGGGAATATTCACTAAAGGAATTAGCCAAGAAGGTAAACGGACGTGAGTGGCTGGTCTAGGCCAACTGGGTAAAATACCAAACCCTAACCGAGTATTATATAACTTAGTTTTGTTAATTAGTTGCCGATAGTAAGGCGACCAAGGTGTGATGTTAAAATCTCCGACTAAAATTAATGGTTGATTTTGTTGTTGAATGTAATTAGTTACTGCTGCTAACTGACTGTTACGACGGTGAAAGTTATTACTGTTTATCGGTACTAAAGGATGAATTCCGATGAATTTAATTAGTTGTTGGTTGACTATCACATTGGCAATTATATTATGATTTCCTTGGCTATTTAAGCGATCGGCTCTAATATCTGCAAAAGGAAAACGACTGAAAACAACTAAACCTCCTCCCGGACTTTTAAAACTATAAGGCAAAGTATCTTTTAAGCGATTTTTTAAGGTTTTAAATTTAGCTGCGTCAACTTCTGCCAACAGAGTTAAATCAGGACGATTACTTTGAATTAAATTAACTACTTTGTTATCCTGATTGTTTTGAATATTCAAGTTAAAAGATAAAACTCTAATTGGTTTACCTGGAGTACCAACTACCTGTTGTGAATGAGGTAAATACCAGGGAATTACATCAACTGCATTTAATCCTACAATTAATAAAGCAGCGATAATTAAGGCTTTATTTTTCAACTGACCGATTTGCCTGAGAACAATTAAAACAATAGTGAGTATTACTGCTAAGATTAAATATTGGACTCGGAAATGAGCTATCAGTTCTAACGGCCAAAACCAAGCAATGTAGACCAACAAAGATAGTAGCCCTAAAACTATTAATGTAGCGATTGGGATAGTTACAATAATTCGTTGCAGCATGATGTCAGTCGGACTAAATTTACTAGTTGACATCAAGTATAAATATTTTTCAGATCAACTGTTTGCCCAACCCTCTTTTTCCCAGATCTTGAAACCTGCGGCTATGTAGATTTTGCCACTTCTATCTTGGCTACCCCTAACTCTGTTCTGCATTTAGTAAAGGTAAAAATTTACGAATTATCCCAATAGTTACAGAGGGAAGTTCTAATTGTGGAGTAAAACCGACATCATCTAGGTAATAGAAAAAGCGAACTGCTTGGGGGTTCATTTGTGCTAAGCGACGACCAATTTCTGGCCCAGTGAATTCTGATTCTCTTCCCCAAATAATTGCTGTAGGAGTAGTGAGTTGACTGATATATTCTGATAAATCGAAAGATAAATCGCCGCTGACAAATGAGAGGGCGGCGTATTCAGCATTTGGTTGTTGAGCAGATTCTAAATAAGCGTCAACAATTTCTGGATATACTCGTTCTGAACGAGCAAATTGCCGTTGTTCTAAGTAGCTACGCACGCCCAAACTGGTAGCAACTCCCGTGTTATAAAGTACTTGATTTAATACAGGAATTTTCACAACTTTGGCTGAAATACTTTGACTGTAATCTGTGCCGAATTCTGCTAAACCTGCGGGAGTAACTAAAATTAATGACTTGAATAATTCAGGGCGATCGATCGCAGCGCGAATCGTGAAAGCAGCAGTTAATCCAGAAGCAATAACTGTTACTGGATTTGGGCAAGTTTTCTCGATAAATTCCTGAATAATTTTAATGTATTCTTCAGTTTGATAGTGTCTAGCGGGATGATTGGAACGTCCCCAGCCAATTAAATCGGGTGCTATAATTCGATAATCAGCGGCAAATGCGGGATAAACTTTAGACCATTCGTAAGCAGAAGAACCACCACCAAAAGCGTGTAAAAAGACTAATGTATTTTCCTTTTCTTCTTCGCCATTTTTATGCCACGGTTCGTCAACCGCAGTATAGTAAACCATTTCTCCTAAAAAGGTATTGACCGATCGCTCTCCAAAACCCAGTGGGATAAACATCGATAAACCTCATCTTCTGCGCCACTTATATTTTGTCAGTAACACAGAAGAATTGGCATCACTCTCAGGTTCGATTTTAGGAAATTAGCATCAACACTTTTAGGCGGCGACTGCTGTAGCTTCTTGTCCATGTTTCCGCAATAATTCCATTAGTTCATCTCGGTAGTCATGGAAAATAGTATGGCGTTTAACGCTGTGACTGCGATCGGGTAATTTAACGGTAATTTCTTTTCTGACTGTACCAGGACGGGCACCTAAAGCGTAAATTCGATTGGAAAGAAATACAGCTTCTTCCACATCATGAGTAATCATAAAAACGGTGATTTTTGTTCTTTGCCAAAGGTCTAACATAAATTCGTGCATTGATTCTTTGGTGTGAATATCTAATGCGCCGAAAGGTTCGTCCATTAATAATACTTTTGGTTCGGAAGCTAGAGCACGGGCGATCGCCGCACGTTGTTTCATTCCCCCCGATAATTCTTTAGGTAATGACTTAGCAAAATTAGCCAATCCAACTACACTTAAATAGTAACTTGCTTGCTCTTTTCTCACCTTTTTTGGTACGCCTTGAAGTTTAAGTCCAAATTCGGTGTTTTCTTGCACGTTCATCCAAGGATAAAGTGTATAATGTTGGAATACCATTCCGCGATCGGGCCCCGGCCCTGTAATCACTTCACCATCAATTCTTACTTCTCCAGAAGTAGGGTTATCAAGTCCGGCAATTTGTCGCAATAAAGTAGATTTACCTGAACCAGATGCCCCAACAGCGCAGATAAATTCCCCTTGTTTAATCGTCATGTTAATGTCTTTAAGGACGACTAAAGTACCGTTCTTGGTTTGAAAATCTTTGTTCAGTTTGGTAATTTGCAAATACATCTGTTTAACCTCATTAATTTTGATTGTCTGTCATTAATTTGCCTTTTTTTTTGAACCACGAAGGCACGAAGGACACGAAGGAAAGAGAAGAATAAGTTTTGATATTTGATGTAGTAGTTCTATATTTGAACTTGCAGATTTGCTGGGATAAAAACTTTTATTTCCTCCCCTCTGCCCCTCTCAGCGTTTTTGACTTGCCCATTTACAGGAAACTCTTAAGAGATATTGGAAAAATAGATCGAAAGATAATCCAATTACTCCAATTACTATTAGTCCGACGAAGATTTCATCGGTTTTGAGAAATCTACCTGCTACGCTAATTCGACGACCTAAACCTTCGGTTGCGGCAATTAGTTCGGAAACAATTACTAGTTGCCAAGCTGCTGCTAAGTTGATACGACAAGCATCGATGATTCCCGGTAAAACATGGGGAAAAATTACTTGTAATAGGGCTTGTTTGCGATCGCCTCCTAAAATATAACTCGCTTCAATCAAATCTTTTGGTACAAATTTTACTGTATCCATTACCATCAAAGAATTGAAGAAGAAAACTCCGATAAAAATCAGGGTAATTTTCGGTTCTTCTCCGATTCCTAAATATAAAATTAACAGGGGAATAAAGGCAGGTGCGGGCATATAGCGCATTAGTCCAAATAGCGGTTCTAATAATGCACGAACACTGGGAAAACTGCCCATCAATATCCCAATGGGAATAGAAACTGCTGCTGCTAAAATAAACCCAACACCGACACGCCATAAACTCGCTACTGTATCTTTCAGCAGTTCGCGAGTGCTCCATAATCTGCCAAATGCTTCCATTACTTTGGCAGGTGAAGGTAAAAATTTTGGGTCAATGTTTCCGAAGGTAGTTACTAACCACCAGAGTAACAAAGGCGCACCTATTGAAGTAATAATTAATGCTGTATTTAGAGGTTTGGGAATATCTTCAGCCAGCCGCCAAAAAACTGTGGGTTTGATTTTTTTGGGTCGGATGTAGTCTCTAATTGAGCTAGGAGTTTCATTCATGGTTAAAGTTCCATAGTTTATGATTTTTTCACTTGTTCGGCGTAGGCTTTGACAAAGCGATCGTCAAATATTTTAGTAATATCAGGTTGGCTTTTTGCTAGTCCCACTTCTATGAGAAATTTACTCATTTCTTGGGCGGCGAATTGCAAAGAATTCAAATCATTTCCTGGTTGAAAAGCTTTTAAGTTTTCCTCAATCGTAAAGATGCGAGTGCCATCAGCGTATTCTTTATATTCAGATACGGGAACACCTGCTCTTTTTGCCATAATTTCATAAGATTGTTCGGGATTTTTTTGCATATATTCCAAGGTGGCAAACCAGGAATTAACTAATGCTTGGATTTCTTCCGGTTTTTCTTGCAAAAACTTGCGCGAAACTACTAAATGGTCAGAAATTGCTCCCGGAAAGTCTTTAGAACTGAACAATTCTTTACTACCAGAACGCTTTAATGCTTGAGTTGTAAAAGGTGCAAATACTGCCACTGCATCAACTTGTCCGCCGACAAATGCTGCTGCTGCTTGACCTGTTTCTAATGGAACAAATTGAATATCTTTTGGCGATAAACCTGCTTTTTTTAATCCTAAAAGTAACAGAAAATGATCGACTGTTCCTTCTTCAGCAGCAACTTTTTTCCCTTTTAAATCAGCAACGGAATTAATGCCTTCTCGGACAATTACTTTATCATTGCCAGTGGAGTTATCATTTACCAGCACAATTACTTTATCTGCACCACCAGCAACTGAGTTAACTGTATCTCCTAAAGTTTGACTATTAGCGTCTATTTGTCCAGCTGTTAAAGTATTGATAGATTCTAAATATCCGTCGAACCATTTCAAGTCTACAGGAACATTATTTGCTTTAAAAATGCCTTGTTCTTGGGCAATTTGCCAAGGAAACCAACCGGGCCAAGCACTAAATCCTAAACGGACGGCATTAGCACTAACTGAGGAAGCAGTAGAGTCAACTTCGTTAGTTGTTTTGATGTAAACTGCGGGGTTAACGCAACCTACGGCTAGGCTGAAGGTAACAAGAAAAAGGATGCAGTAGGAAAGGAGCGATCGCACTTTCATAACATCTACCTTGAGACAGATTTCGTCATTTCGTCATTTGATATTTTTTGATAGCTGTGAATTATGTGTAGCAGAAAAAGCAGCCAAACATTTGTTATTTATGCTACAAATTTCTCCAGATCCCCGACTTCTTCAAGAAGTCGGAGATCTAGATTAATAAACAACTGATAATTGCTGTTTTGCAGCTTTAGTTAACTGAAAACGTACCCAATCAAACCAAATATCTAATCCTTCTCCGGTTTTAGCAGAAACGGGAATAATTGTGACATGAGGATTCATTTGGCGGACATTTGCAATTATTTGATTGACATCAACATCTAAATGGGGTGCTAAGTCCATTTTGGTGATTAACAAACAATTTGCTTCTTGAAACATCACCGGATATTTCATCGGTTTATCTTCTCCTTCAGTAATACTTAATAAGGCAACTTTGGCGTGTTCGCCTACTTCAAATTCGGCAGGACAAACCAAATTACCCACATTTTCGACTAAGACTAAATCGAATTCTGAAGGGTTGTATTCGTTTGCTAACCTATGAATTCCGCCAGACACCATTTTAGAATCCAAATGACAGGAACGACCTGTATTAATGGCAATTACCGGAACGTTGTATTTGCGGAGACGATCGGCATCTAATTCCGTTGTCATATCGCCTTCAATCACCGCAATTTTATACTCATTTGTTAAAACAGCTAGAGTCTTTTCTAGCAAAGCAGTTTTCCCGGCACCGGGACTACTCATCATATTAAAACAAGTAATTCCCCACTCATCAAAATGTTCCCGGTTATGATCGGCCCCTTCTTGATTAGCATGGAGCAAATTAATACCTAAAGCAGCGTCAAATGTTTGGTGCATAATTACTTTCCACAGAATCAGAACTATATTCAACTCGATCGATCTTTAATTCCCGTCCCGATCGAATGTCTTCCATTGGCGATCGACAAGTCGGGCAAGCATATTGAATCCCGATTTCCGGGTGATATTCTTCTTGGCAATGATGACAAAAAGCAATTAAAGGAGTTTCTTGAATAACTAATTTTGCTCCTTCTAAAAAAGTTCCGCGAGTCTGAACTTCAAAAGCGAATTGTAAACTCACAGGTTCCACACAAGTAAACTTACCAACCGTGAGATGAACCTGGGAAATTTGGGGTTTTTCCGGTTGTTCTAACCACCATTTCCGAACCGTCACATTTAACGCCTTCGTCTTGTCTGTTTCGTGATTTGTTTTGGGTTTTGGGGAGGGGGTAGTGGGGACTGGGGACTGGGGGGTGGGAAAGGCAGAAGGCAGAGGGCAGAAGGCAGAAGGAAAGAAAGGAATTCTTCAATTGTCTCCTCTGCCCCCCTGCCCCTCTGCGCCTCTGCCCCCCTGCCCCCCTGCCTCATGTCCAGGCGACAAGCTGAGGTTGTGCTTCTGGGTGAATGTAGGCGGGTTTTTGTTTGCGGGGTAGTTGCCCGGAGACGATTAAGTGTGCCATTGTGTCGCAAATTACGCGAGTTGCCATGAGTGAGGTCATGTCGCTGATGTCGTAGGGAGGGGAAACTTCCACCACTTCTAAACCGCACACTGGGGCTTTTTGGATAATTTTTCCTAGTAAACTTAAGGCTTCACGGGGTAATAAACCGCCTGGTTCGGGCCAACCTGTACCGGGCACAAATCCAGCATCGATGCAATCAATATCGAAGCTGATGTAAACGCAGTCGGTTCCGTCGAGTGCTCTTTCTAAGGCAAAGTCAACAGCGGCATCGATGCCTTTTTCTACAATGTCGGTAACGGTGAGGATGTTGGTTGCGCGTTCTCGGCAAACTTTCACGCCTTGACGGGGAACTTGCCAACCTCCGATTCCCAACTGTACTAAGTTTTTCGCTGGGGCGTTTACCATGTTGGTAGCGTGGAACCAAGGACAGGTGTGCATTCTTTCGTCGAGGTCGGTTTCTTGGGTGTCGGCGTGGCGATCGAAGTGAATAATACCAACTTTTTTGTCTCCCAAGTGGCGACAAATACCTCTAACTGTGGGGAAGCCGATCGAATGGTCGCCGCCTAAAATAATCGGAAATGCCCCAGAACTGAAAATGTGAGCAATACCTTTAGAAATTTGGTCAAATGACTTTTCGTTATTTGCGGGAATGGTGAAAATATCGCCCACATCGCACAGGGTAATTTGTTCGCGCAAATCAACCCCTAACTCAAAGTTGTAAGGAGTGTACAATGCAGAAATCCGGCGAATCCCTTGTGGCCCAAACCTTGTACCGGGACGATAGGTAGTTCCTGAGTCGTGAGGTACACCGACTATTGCCACATCGTATTCCCCAACTCTTCGCACATCTTCTAAATAAGGTGCTTTCATGAAGGTGTTAATGCCTGCGTAGTGGGGGAGTTCGCCGCGAGAGAAAGTGGGAATAGTGCGATCGCGAATACTCTCAGCTGCTTCTAACCCATATTCCAGCCCTTGCGATACCTCCTGTTGCCAACCTGTTAACGGCAACCTTGCTTCCATTTCTAAAGCCCGTTCTGCTTCACTTGGTCTATGTCCGTTATTCGAGTTAGGGCTATTAAATAAGGGATTTTCGGAAGGATTCTCAGTCATTGGGACACCTTAAATACTTGCAAAACAACTAGATTTTCTAGCTTGTCTCCTGAAAGCCAAAGAGAAAGCCCAGGAGAACAAAGCCTCAGCCTCTTTGACTGGTGCATTTCTCCCGGGCTTTTCTCCCGCCGTGTGGCTAGCTAATCCTTATAAATAAAAAATTCTGAGGTTTGCCAGCTGCTTCTCTCGGACCAGCGTTTGACTATACTTTCTCGGAGTCGTATTCAAACCGGAACCCTAGAAGCTACTAAATTTTCGCGTGGTTTATCTACTTCTGTAATTTACAGCAAACTTTTTAAGCTTCTGTAACACATATTACAAAATGATGTTTTTTTCTGAACTTCTTCCTCTTTCCTTCGCGCTCTTCGCGTCTTCGCGGTTCAAAAAATCTTTTTTATTGAACCACGAAGACACGGTAGCGTAGCGATTCGCGATAGCGAATTAGGGCACGAAGGAAGAACACAAAGAAAGAAATTGATTTAGGAGTAATATATATGAGGAAATGGAAAATTTGAACGATCGCAATGTTAATTAATTCTGATAACTGGTTAGATTGGCTTACTGTTTTTGGTTATTTAAGTTTTACTGTCTTTATTATGTGGCGAGTATTTACCAGTAAATAAATTACCACAATTAGTAAGGTGCGTCAGAAACTCAAACCCTGATACTGTCGATTAGATTTATGATCTGACGCACCCTACAACTGTGTTATGCGATCGCAATTTGATTCAGAGTCAAATTCGGTGCGCCTTCTAAAGTAGCAATTACTATTGCTGAATTTGCACCAGTACCATCAGAATCAAAACTGAGAACACCTGTTTGAGTGTTATACAAGAAATTAGCACTTGTTCCCAAAGGTTGAGGATTAGTACCACTAACAAATACACCTGTAGCAGATGCTTGGTTACTCAAAGCAACACCCGCACGCAAACCTCCACCAAAGTTAGTTGCGGAAATTGAGAGCATATCATCGTCACTAAAATCGGTAATCATATCATCAGCTTCATCAGCAGTTTGATAGGAGAACATATCTGCACCACCTGCGCCAGTCAGAGTATCTTCCCCTGCGTCACCTGTAATTTGATTTGCTCGATCGTTACCGATAATTTCGTCGGCGTAACTACTACCAGAAACGTTATTAACACCGTTAATTTTGTTAGTTTCAGTTTCGTCAGGTAGAACAATTCCTAAAGTAGGAACATCACCGGGAAATTGAGGAGTTAAAATTCCCGTAGCGGGATCTAACGATGCGCCGCCAATCCCAAAATCATTATCAGTAACAACGGCAATTTCTCCGGTGTCAACTAAAGCTAACCCTTCGACTTTAGCTTCGTTTTTGGGATCGTATCCCGCCGCAATTAAGTCAACATATAATGTTTTGTTGACTGGGCGAATACCTGCGGCTGTTAGTTCTTCTAAAGAAGAGGTTTCGATCGTCTTTCCAGCAGGTAAACGAGTTAGATCTGCTGTCATTAAATTGGTAGCTTCAGCTAAGTCTATTTGGAAGACTCTTTTGAATGCTCCTGCACCGCTGTTATCATCTCTTTCAGCAACTAAAATTTTGCCATTTTCTAAAGAAACCGCATCGCCAATTTTGTCAGCTTGCAAACTTTCTAAACGGTAAAGATACTCGCCAGTTGTTTGTTTTGTTTGGGGATCGAATTCCACAATTCGCAGGTTTAAGGAATCTCTGGAAGTGCGATCGTTCGCTACATCTGGATTATCAATGGCGCTTTGAATGAAGGCGTAAACTTTGCCATTTTGGTAAGCTACTGCTTCAAAACCTCGGTTAGCACGTCTTTGGGCGTAAACTGCGGGTAATGCTTCCACACCTGTAACTACTCCCGAAGCATTCGATCCTTCGGGCACATATCTTTCCACTAATTTCCCTGTAGCATCAAAATGCAAAATCGAAGGTCGGTACTCATCCACCATCCAATAAGTACCATCAGGAGCGCGAGTAATTCCTTCTAAATCTACACCAAAGGGGTCATTTTCTAAAATGTTGCCAAATACATCTGCACCGACTTCATCACTATATGCTAATCCGGCTTGACCTTGCAAATTTGGCAATCCTGACATGGGTGTATTGTCTTTATTTCTCAACCCAATTCTTTCTAAATTGCTAACTTCTCCGGTGTTGGGATTTAATTCAAATTTTATCCAACTCGGTTGGAAATTCGGCAAAGGAAAAGGTCTAACTCTGACTCCATTAATGTCAGTTGGTTCAGCATTTGGCCCTCTGTCAGTGTGGGTAATAAATTGCAAGTTTCCATTAGCTGTTCGTCCTTCAAAGAATAACCCAGAAAATCCACCAAAAGCAATATCTTGACCTGCTGGACTTTGGGCTAAAGGTGGTAAATTGTCGAGATAAATAGTAGAAGCTTGGCGTTGTTTTACTTCTCCAGTTGTCAGGTTAACTTCTAAGCCAGTAATGCTACCGCTGTAGTCTACCGTGTTAATAATTCGCCCTTGTTGGTAGCCAAAGAAAAAGTAATGTTCAAAGCTGGAACTAAATTGACCTTGGGCGATCGCAATTGCCACATCCCGATTTTGATTTAGGTAAGCATTCCCATTAAATTGTGCTCCTGGTGTGCGCCCTTCAAATAAACCATGTTTGTAGAAATGTTCCAGTTCATTGCGGAAAAACCCTTGGGAAACTGCCTGTCTAACATCAAAGTTTTGCTGGCGATAAAAGCTAGCGTCGAAGTTATTTAACAGTAGGCGAAACTGGGCTAACTGCGATCGACCTTCACTTAATCCATATTCCAGTAAATGTTGCATTCCACTTTCGAGAAATCCCTGATTTACTGCTTGGGCAACATCCTGATTAAAGGTAAGATAGAAATCATTAAACAGGGCAAATTCGGCACTAGGAGCACGTCCTTCACTTAAACCAGTTTTGATGAAGTGTTCTAACTCATTTTGGATTTGTCCTTGGGCAATACCCACCGCCACATCCGCATTATTTGCCAGATAATAACTACTATCAAAAAACTGCCTAAACTCAATGCTGAAAGATCGAGATTCTTTGTAGCCAAACCGAAAAAAGTGGTCAAATCCACTTTTAACTCCTCCATTGGCTATCGCTTGCGCTACATCAGAATTTTCCGCTAAATATTCTAAAGCAAATCGAGAACTAGGATTGCGTCCTTCCAGAATACCAAATTGGGAAAAATGAGCGTAAGCACTGCTAATTTCTCCTCTAGCAATTGCCTCAGCAACATCAGTATTAGTTGCTAAATAATACTTCGGATCGAATAAAGACAAATTCGATCGATCGTCAGTATTTTCTGGAACTGCGCTAACACCAACTCTGGGATCGATATTCAGAGGTTCATTTAATTTTAGCAGCAGAAACTCATTTTGATCTGGTTCTGGTGGTCTGCCAGCACCACCTCGAAAGTTATTGTCATTAGCAACTAAAATCGTATTTTGATCGATCGCCAAAACGTTTTCGATTGTCACAAAAGGAAAGCGAAAAGTCGTGCTACCATCTTGATTTAAGTCTTGGGGATCTTGAATATTTAGTAAGTCGGCAACTTCGGTTTTAGCAACGTAGCCGTCAGCATCTTTTTCGGCTAAATTAATTTTGAAAATCTTCTTAAGTTGCGCTTCATTCCCTTGTCTGCCATCGCGTTCAATTACTAAATATTCATTGTCGTTGATAACTGCTAAATCTCCGATCGCATTCCCCTCTGCTTCGAGTCGATAACGCCCAGCAATTCCTGTAAACTCTTTAGAAGTCGGATCGAATTCATTGATTCGCAAAGTATCATCAGGATCGCCAGTAACCGGGCCTTCCAAAAGACCGTATAATTTAGTTTTGCTGGGATTAATTGCTAATCCTTCATAACCTCTAGAACGAGGCAAATTAGATGTAGCTGTACCTGCTAAAACATCAGGATGATCGGGAGATTGAACAATTCCCGAAACTAAAGTTTCGCTACGTGCTTTTAAGGCTGTATCGGAGAAATCACTAAACAATCCATCTACGCCTAACCTGAAAAATTGTTCGTATTCAGTGATAGGATTGTTGTTATAATTCGCTGCCAAATAGCGAGGTTCATCGCGAAAAGTGTAAGGATGAACTAATAACCCAGCTGCATGAGCATCCTGTACTAAAGTAGTAGGTGGTAGCGTGTTATTATTAGCATCTACGGAAACAATCATCCGTTTCCAAGGGCCAATTCCATCCGCATAAGTGGCAATTTCTGCTAACCCTTGGGGACTGCGTAAATCACCATAAGTTCGAGGGTCGTTGTTAACCACAAAATCAAAGGGTTTGGTTTCAATTAATACCCCATTTGGGCCAACATCAACCGCATCAAGTAACTGCACCAAAGGTACATCAATTAATTGATTTAAATCTTTTAAGTTTTGAACTTCAAAAGATTGGATAAAGACGGGAGAATTTTCATTATCGTAACCATTAGCTTTCAAAACTGTTACTAATGGTTCCTCTAATGACAAACCAACGGAATCAAAATAAGTTGGGTGTTTTGTTTCTGGATAAATGCCAATTGTGCGTCCTGTTTCGGCACTTTTTTGCTTGGCTAAATCAATGATTTCCTGTAAGGTAGGAATTTCAAATTGTCCGTTAAAAGTTTGGTCACGAAAATCTAAGCGTTCTTTAGCTTTTAAGGTTTTGATTTCTGCTAAAGTAAAGTCTTCCGTAAACCAACCTGTATATTGTTGACCATCAATTGTTTTGGTGGTTTTGCGATCGGCAAATTCCGGGCGAAGGGCAACATCTGTAGTTCCCGAAATTTCGTTTTCATGGCGGGCAATTAATACGCCATCTTTGGTAGAAACTAAATCTGGTTCAATATAATCAGCGCCTAGATCGATCGCCAATTCATAAGATACTAAAGTATGTTCGGGGCGATAACCACTAGCACCTCGATGTCCGATTACAATTGGTAATTCACCGCTAAGAGTTTTAATATCGGCGAAATTTGGGGTGGGAATTGGCGCTTCTAAGAGTTTACCTGTGCGATCGAAATGCAACATATAAGGGCCAAATTCTTCGCCAACCCAAATAGTACCATCAGAAGCAAAAACAAAGGACTCAATATCAAAATCGGCTCCTGTTAATAGTCTTTCTCTTGTCCCTTCATTAACAATCGGAAAAGGAATTTTATTGTCAGGATCGGATAAAGAAATAAACTCTTGTACTTTTACTGTACCATCACCGCTAGCACCTCTAAATTCTGGTTCTAAGCGATATATACGTAACAAATAATCAGGACTATTCGTTTTACTACCAAACCCATTGTCTGACACAAACCAAAAAGAATCTTTGTCAGCAAACTGCACACCACTAAATCCTTGTACTGGTTGTTCTGGAAATGGGCCACCTAAACTACTTGCTTGAGAACCAGATGGAGGGCCACCAGCAAAGGTATCTGCGGGTAATAAAGCGAATCCTTGAAGTTCTGCCATGCTGTTCAAATTGGGTTAACTTTAAATTGCCATTTGCTATTTCAGCAAACCTGAGTTTACCCACGAATTTAGGTTAAGAAACAAGTGGCTTTTGTTCAAGGAAAGGTTAAGATTTTGGGAAAAAGAAGCTATTTAAATAATGATAGACAATCAGATTTTAAAAGCCCTTTAGTAACTTTAATGCTGCAAAAACTTTTAGCAATAATTTCTTCGCAACTTAAATCAATTTGCGAAATGCCTAACTCAATTAAATCTTTAATGGAAGCGCCAATAATAATTTCGGAAATGCCAGCCCAAATGCAAGCTGTAGCACACATTGGGCAAGGTTCGCAAGTGGTATACAAAGTGTAACCACTTAAAGAAGTGCTGTTGAGCTTTTTAGTTAAAAACCGAATGGCGTTAATTTCGGCGTGGGCGGAAGGATCGCGATCGCGTTTGACGGTATTGTGGGCGGCGATCGCAATTTTCCCATCCTTGACGATCGCCGCACCATAAGGCGCATCCCCTTGCTTCGCCTCTGCTAAAGCGACTTTCATCAACTCTTCTGGACTCATGTTTTGACCTCAAATAACTGATTGTGATCTCGATCGCTTTTATCACTATATAACTATCACAAGCCTGTCATCGGTGTAATCACCGAGCTTGGTTTAATTTGCTTCCATAATAAAAGCATAGAGTTCAGCCAGTACCAATGTCCCACCAACTTAACCTTCTCCCTACCGCCCTTTCTGACTTATTCGCCGAAGTTACCAGTTCAGGAAATATCACTCTTGCCGATCGCTACGGATTAAAAGCAGCTATTCTCGAAGGTTGCTTGAGTGAAGAAGAACAAACTAGTTTAGATAGATTACTTTATGGCGTGCGTCGGGGACGTTTGCAAATGGTTAATGAAATCTCTGCTGTAATGTAACTTTTCTGCACCAAACTCAAGAAATAAGAAATCCGCAATAAATTTTTAATCATTACTTTTTAAAACTCCTGAACTCTCAAGTTATTAAGCTGGGCTAAATAAGCCCAGTTTTTACTTTTATAGTTAAGTTCGTTGTTGGCGTTTTAGCGAGGGAACACTGGAGTACTCACAACCAACCTGATTAAGCTGTTACGCATTTAAAAGTCATATTGTAGGGTGCGTCAGATTTAGATATTTTCCTTTCTACATAGGCTTTACCGTCTGACGCACCCTACTCGTTAATAAGTGATTTAAATGCGTAACAGATTATTCGCTCTAATTAT
>NZ_JBHFNS010000082.1:0-40476 GCF_041929135.1 Floridaenema fluviatile BLCC-F154
TTGCTCTTTGTTTGGATATAATCTTACCTTTAAACCTATCAACATTTCTCTGTTAATCCGGGAATTAGTAACAGTATAACCTGGGAAAATGTCAAGGTCAAATTATATCGATTCGCTATGCTCAATCTGAGGTTTTGGTCATAATTCATCTCCCGGTAAGCTGCGCTGTACCGGGAGTCTTCTTGCGACATTGAGATAATGTAGCAGCGAATTGTAGCGTTGTTAGCGAGCATCCTAGTTTGTAAGGGCGAAGCATCCCGATCGATCGGCTATTGATGAGAAACAGAGATTTACTACCGGAATGCTTTGCCCTTATTCTATTTCACTGAAATCTCCTGCCTGAGAGCGATCGCCTTTTTCTTAACAACGAGCGACACCTTCTAGGCGTGCGGCTTGTTGAACGGCACTGGCAACAGCTGTAGCAACTCGTTTGTCAAACACGGAAGGAATAACGTGCTCTGCATTTAGTTCCGTGGGACTGACTAGGGAAGCAATGGCATAAGCTGCTTCTAAATACATAGTAGTGGTGATGGTGGTGGCGCGACAGTCTAGGGCACCACGGAATACCCCTGGAAAGGCTAAGACGTTGTTAATTTGGTTTGGGTAGTCGCTGCGACCTGTGGCGATCACGGCGGCATCTGAGACGATGTATTCTGGCTGAATTTCGGGGATGGGATTAGCCATTGCAAAAACTATGGGGTCTTTTGCCATTGATTTGACCATTTCCGGGGTGAGGACTCCGGGGACGCTAACGCCGAGGAAAATGTCTGCGCCTTGGAGGGCTCCGGCGAGGGACCCTTGGGCTTTAACGGCAAATTCGCGTTTTTCTTCGTTGAGGTCGGTGCGACTTTGGGAGAGGATACCTTTAGAGTCACACATCCAGATGGATTCTGCTCCTGCTTTTTTGAGTAGGCGGGCGATCGCAATTCCAGCTGCACCTGCACCGTTAATCACAATGCGAACTTCTGATAAGGATTTTTTGACTAGTTTCAGGGAGTTAATTAAGGCTGCTAAACTAACGATCGCAGTTCCATGCTGATCGTCGTGAAATACGGGAATATCTAATTCTTGTCTGAGTCGCCTTTCGATTTCAAAACAACGGGGTGCGGCGATGTCTTCTAGGTTAACGCCTCCGAAGACTGGGGCAATGTTTTTTACGGTGTTAACTATTTCGTCGGGATCTTGGGTGGCGAGGCAAATGGGGAAGGCATCAATGCCAGCAAATTCTTTGAATAACATGGCTTTGCCTTCCATGACTGGTAATGCACCGCCGGGGCCTAAGTTGCCTAGTCCTAAGACGGCGCTACCATCGGTGACGATCGCTACTGTGTTTTGTTTAATGGTTAAGCTGTAAATTTTTTCTGGGTCTTGGGCAATGGCGGTGCAAATCCTACCCACACCTGGAGTATAAGCCATTGCTAGGTCTGATTGGCTTTTTAAGGGAATTTTGCTGTTGACGCTGAGTTTGCCACTGCGATGTAGATTAAAGGTGCGATCGTAAACTTCTAAAATTTTGATATCGGGGAGTGCCTTCACTGCTTGGATAATCTCTTCGTCTTGTTCCAAGCTGGCAGCATCAACGGTAATTTCCCGAATCGAAACGTGGCGTGATTGTTCGATTAAATCAATTTGTCCTAGATTACCACCAACGGAAGCGATCGCCTGAGTTACGCTGGCTAACATTCCGGCGCGATTAGGTAATTCGATGCGAATAGCCAAACTATAACTAGGATTTGGTGTAAGTTGTACCATGTTTTCTTCTTGCCTCAGTTAACGTTGCTTTCTGGTAGTTTGCCCAGAAATTTAATATTTTCTATTACAACGTCCTCAGATTAGAGGAAGAAAAGCTGTTTTATTGTACTAACTCACACCAATTTAAGAGTTGATGGGGAGGTGGGGAGATGGGGAAGTGGGGACAAGGAGACGATATAACTCAAAACTGCCTCTGTGCCCCTCTGCCTTTTGCCTTTCTTTTAGCCGACGGTGTAAGCGGAACTGATTGCCCAAATGATTAAGCCGATAATCGTACCTAGAACTAGGATGGCTGAAATAGTTACGGCTGTGGGAGTGTCGGCTCCCTCAAATTTCATGATGCCACGATTTAGGTCTGTCATAATGCCGTATATTCCTCCTGTAGAGTGCTGCTAAGTTTTAGAAGTTAAGCATTTCAAATAATAAGTTAACTAGTTGTTGCTAGCTTCGTCTATTATCATTAGTTACAAAAACTCAAAAATTAAACATATCTTTAGAAAGTTTTTTGGCACTGAAGTGCTTAGAACGAACCGAAAATTATAGATGAGTTAAAGTTAGGGAGATGAAGAATTGTGAATTTTTTGGTGATAGTTTTGCTGGTGGTGTTTGTTTTATGGTTGGTTTTGGAGGTGGGGTTACGATCGCGTTTTGGGTTTGGTAATCCGTTAATTTATGTTGCAGATGCCGAGATTGGTTATTTGCTAGGGCCGAATCAGCGAACGCGGAGATTTGGGAATCGGATTGAGATTAATGAGTATTCGATGCGGGGTGGGGGAATTTCTCCGACTTGCCCGGAGTCAACTTTGCGGGTGTTGTTGTTGGGAGATTCGATCGCAAATGGTGGTTGGTGGACCGATCAAGATCGGATTTTGTCGGCAACAATTGCCAGTGAGTTAAAGGCAAATTTGGGGGAAAATGAGTTTAAAGAAGTGGAAGTTTTGAATGCTTCAGCAAATTCTTGGGGGCCGAGGAATGAGTTAGCTTATTTAAAGCGATTTGGTACTTTTGGGGCGCAAGTTGTGGTGTTGTTAATTAATACTGACGATCTATTTGCGACTGCGCCTTCTAGTGTACAGGTGGGACGCGATCGTAATTACCCAGACAAAAAGCCTTTATTGGCTTTACAAGAAGTTTTTATTCGTTATGTTTTGCCAGCACCAAATATCCCGGAATTAGCTATTTTGAATCAGGAGGCTGGCGATCGAGTTGGGTTTAATTTAGCAGCTATTGAGGAGATTTTGGCGATTGCAAAATCTAAAAATAGCAAATTTTTGCTGGCAATGACACCATTATTGCGAGAAGTTGGCGAACCTGGCCCTCGTGATTACGAAATTAAAGAACGCCAACGACTTACCGAATTCACTGCCAGCAAACAAATTTTCTACCTGGACTTTTTGCCAGTGTTTAACTCTGCCGAGTCAAAAGAAAGTTTATATAGGGATCATATTCACCTCAGTTATCAAGGTAATTGCCAAGTTAGCCAAGCAATTACTAAATCTATTGGACAATTATTAGAGCTAAAATCATCAGCCATTACAGACAGGGAAGAATATTTTGGCTGAATTTAAACCTGCAAAGGCGATTGATTAATGCGCTCTACTTCTCTTTGATGCCAAACTTGACCATCAAGAGCCATTTGCTCAATTGAGCTTGCTAAACGCAAAGCTTTTAGAGCTTGTTCGCCGCCGACGGAAGGTTGATTACCACCACGCACGCAATTGACAAAATGCTCTAATTCTGCGTGCAGTGGTTCAATATTACTGGTGTAAACTTTCTCAATTAGACCATCTTGCCGATAGAGTACTTGACCGTAATCAGTCATGCAGTTAGCGGTAGTTTTGCGATGAATCAGAATTTCATTATTGAGAAAGTCAGCTTCAGTCAAGGAATTTTTACAATGGGCCGCAATGCGGCGGATTTTCCGATGGGTAACTTTGCTAGCTGTGAGAGTTGCCACAATACCATTACTAAAGCCTAAAGTGGCGGTCACGTAATCTAAATAGCCAGAATCGGAGGCACGGCTACCACTGGCGGTTAATTTCACCACTGGGACAGCTGCTAATTCCAGCAATAGGTCGATGTCATGGATCATTAAATCCAAGACGACGGAGACATCGTTAGCTCGGTCTGAGTAGGGGCTCATGCGGTGTGCTTCTAGAGCCAGCAGTTCTTCGGTTTTCAGGACTTTGCTGAGTTCTTGAAATGCTGGGTTAAAGCGTTCAATATGTCCGACTTGGAGAATGCGCCCGGATTCAGCGGCAGCATTCACTAGACTTTCAGCTTCGTTGATGTTAGCCGCGATCGGTTTTTCAATCAAAACATGAATGCCTGATTGCAGACAGGTCATTCCTACTGAATGATGCAAGCGAGTCGGTACGGCAATACAAACTGCCTCTACATGGGGCAGTAAGTCGCGATAATCTTCAAAGAAGCGGACGCGATACTTGCTGGCAGTATCTAAACCGCGTTCGACGTTAATATCTGCGACACCGACTAGTTCTACATCTTTGAGTAGGCTCAACACGCGGGTATGATGTTGCCCCATGTTACCCACACCGATGACCCCGATTCGCAACGGTTCTATACTTCGTTGCATATATGCGTTTGCAAATCTCACGGAGATGCTTTCTTGCACTCTGGTATGCTCCTACACCACGCTTGGTCTTTTTACTTATAGCCGTCAAAAACCATCCAGATGGTAACATAGTGACTCCATTGATTAAGAATTTATAAGCAGACTCAAAGTTCCTACACAGGTTAAGTTGACCCAAACGGGTTTTTATGCTTTGGCGGAAAACGTCGTCAGCAGGAGCTAGGAGCAGTTTAGAGGGGGGGAAAGATTATGAAAGCGGTGGTTTTGTTATCTGGGGGTTTAGACTCGTCAACTGTGCTCTATCAAGCTCTGGTGGATAGGTTTGATTGTTACGCGCTTTCCTTTGATTATCAGCAGCGTCATCGCCGGGAGTTGGTTGCGGCGCGAGATATTGCGTGTTCTGCTGGTGTCAAGGAACACCAAGTAGTCAGCTTTGATTTACGGTTGTGGGGTGGTTCGGCGCTGACGGACGATCGAATTGATTTGCCTGACGATCGATCGCTTTCCGAGATGGGAGGAAGTATTCCAATTACTTATGTTCCGGCGCGAAATACGATTTTTTTGAGTTTTGCGCTGGGATATGCGGAAGCGATCGATGCCTCCAAGGTTTACATTGGTGTCAATGCTTTAGATTATTCTGGTTATCCTGATTGTCGTCCTGATTACATCCAAGCGATGCAGGAAGTTTTTCGTTTAGGAACTAAGCAAGGTCTTGAAGGTGAGCCGATTCAAATTGTTGCGCCGTTAATTAATTTGAAAAAGACGGAAATTATTCAATTAGGTAATAGTTTAGGTGTGCCTTGGTCAAAAACTTGGTCTTGTTATGCTGGTGGGGAAAAAGCTTGTGGTGTTTGTGATTCTTGTCGGCTACGTTTGGCAGCTTTTCAAGAGTTAGGTTTAAAAGATCCAGTAGAGTATTCTTAATAAGAACCGTTAATTAAAAACATCTTTATGGGAGGTCTAATATGGAGATAGTTTCTAGTTCTCACCTCTATGAAACCGATTTTTATGCTTGGACTCAAGAGCAAGTTAGTCTGCTGAAAACTCAGCAATGGGATAGATTAGACAGGCTTAATTTGATAGAGGAAATTGAAACTTTGGGTAGGAAAGAAAGGCAAGAATTACGAAATCGATTAGGTGTTTTGTTGGGGCATTTACTCAAGTGGCAATTTCAATCAGAAAAACGTACTAATAGTTGGTTGGGTACTATTCGTGAACAACGGATTCAAATTAAATTGCTTTTGCAGGATAGCCCTAGTTTGAAACCCTATTTAAGTCAAGGTTTCCTTGATGCTTATGAACTAGGTTTGGCTTTAGCAATTAAGGAAACTCAGTTAGACGAAAAGGTATTTCCCGAAGTTTGTCCTTATCTTCCAGAAGAAGTGATGAATCCAGAATTTTTTCCTAATTAATTGGATATTTAATCGGAAATTATATCTGAATCAGAGCTTTTATTATGGATGTTATTTGTTGGGTAATTTTCTGTTTCAGTTCCACTGTTTAATTCGTTTTTCTCTTGAATAAAATCTGATGTGGAATCGAGACGACGAATGCGAATTTGATGTAACCTTGGCCCTTCAGCAGAGATAACTGTAAGTTCTAAGTTTTTATAATGTAATCTTTCTCCAATTTGGGGAATTTTCTGAGCTTCGTAAAGTAAGAAACCTGCTAAAGTGTGGTATTCATCGGTTAAGGGTAAGTTTAAATCTAGGAGGTCGTTAAGTTCTTCTAAGTTGATTTGAGCTTGGACTAAAAATGTTTGTTCATCTAAACTTTGGATGATTAATTCTTGGGGGTTTTCGGGTTCGTTAGCATCTCCGATTATTTCGGCAATTAAATCATTAATTGTAACTAATCCAGCGGTTCCGCCAAATTCATCGACTACCATGACCATTGGCAGATGCGATCGCTGCATCATCGGCAATAATTCACTCAATGGTGTATATTCGGGAACGAATCTTACGGGACGAATCCAAGGTTGAATGGCAGTGTCTAAATTTAAGTTTCCTTGGGCTAAAGGTTCGGCTAATTCGATAAAGTCAATAATCCCCCGAATATCATCTAAAGATTCTCCCATTACGGGGTAGCGGGAGTGACGATTAGCACCGATTTCATAAAGTAACATTTGGAAGGTGGCGGTGCTGGGAATAGCGGCAATACTAATGCGGGGAATCATCACTTCTCCAGCGGTAATATCGCCAAATTCAAAGACGTTTCTTAATAGTTCTCTTTCTTCGGCTTCTAATCCTGTAGACTCGGTAGAAGTGGTAATAATTTGTTGTAGTTCTTCGGGAGTAACTGGTGGTCGCCAACCTTGTCCGGTGTAACGAATTCCGCCTAGTCTTAATAAAAAGCGAGTGGATTGATTTAAAATCCAAATGAAGGGGTTAAAAAAGCGGGCGATCGCTAAACTTGGTGGCCCTAAAAATCTAGCTAATTGTTCCGAATAAAGTAAAGCGACTGATTTCGGACACAACTCGCCTAAAACAATTTGTAAATAAGCAATCAGGAAAAAAGCTACGGGAACGGCTAAAGTATGAGCCATCATTTGATTTAAAGATTGGGGTAAGGGGAGGCGAGTCAAAAAGCTAGCGACTAAAATCGCCATTGTATTTTCGCCAATCCAACCCAAAGCTAAACTCGAAAGGGTAATTCCTAGTTGGGTAGTTGAGAGTAAGCGATCGATACTTCGTTGCAAATCCTGAACGGTTTTTGCCGGAATATCGCCGGAGTTAACTAGTTGGTTGATGCGCGATCGACGCACCGAAACCATCGAAAATTCAGCCGTAACAAAAAAAGCGTTGATTGCAATTAGCAACAACACCGACAAAATCCGAAATAAAACATCCGACCAAGTTAAGACAATGGGAACTTGATTAATCAATCCCAAATTAGCGACTAACAAAACCACAACAGTGGCAAACATTTAAGGAAAAAGTATTATTACTAAAAAACGGTTTCTAACTAATTATTAGGTTTGGTAATGGGGATACCAGCAGCTTGCAGACGAATCTTTTGATCGGGATAATCTGTTAACGTCAAAGAAAGTTGCTCTGCATTTTCTAAGATCGAATTCGGAATATTTACTGTTCCCGTAAAAGCCTGACTATTAGCAGGTAATTCTCCTGGTAAACCCTCTGTATTAGCACTCAAAGGTCGTCCCCAATTGTCAGTAAGATCTAATAAGGTATAAACAAACTGTACTGGTTGAGAGCTTTCATTTTTTAAGCTAACATCCAGCAGTAAAAAACCTTCTTGCTGACGAGTTGAGCGAATTTCCAAGACTACGCCCTTATCTTGGGCGGTAATGGGAAAACCGGGCTGAGTTGGTGGTTTTTGAGCAGCCTCAGCTTTAGCCACTAACTTTTCTTTTGTATTACTGTCTGCTTCTTTTTTTTCTGGTTTAGTTTGCTTGCCTCTTTCCTGTATCCGAGTTTTTACAGACTTAAGAATCTCGGCTTCTTTGAGAAAAACCAGGGGTTTGGAAGTCAATTGAGACTCCTTCTGGTTCTTTCTGGCAGTAGGGCGAGCATCTGGTTGATTGACACCTTTGAGAGCTTCCCTACCTAAAGCGAACCCCCAAATTCCACTCAAAAAGCCCCCGCCAAACATCAGTGCTAGCAAAGTAATTGTCAACACTGCTGTTGGGTTCAATTTTTTGATGGATGTTATATTTTTCGCCATTTTGCTTCCACTAACGCTCAATTATACTCAGCTAGGATTAAAGCTTGTCGGATTTACCTGATTGATTATACAATTAAAGAGCTTATCGCTCTTGATGTGCTTAAAGTGGTATTATAGTATTCTCTGTAAAACTACTACCGCTTTCTAAGCAAAAATTTTTCCGGCAGTTGGCCGAGCGGATTAGGCAGCGAACTCATAATTCGCCTCAGGCAGGTTCGACTCCTGCACTGCCGATTTCAAATTTAGCGGAATTAACTCTAGCTGTGTGTAGCAAGGAATTCAGTCTTGCCTGTGTTGGGGAAGAGGACTAAAGTCCCTACTACAAACTTTTATTGTGGGGGTAGTTCTTGGTTATAAAGTTCAACTCCGGGAACTGGTCTTTCGATCAGATCGGGAAGCAGTAATAACACAGAGGTATTGTAGGGATTAGGTAAATTTCTAGTGCGAATCACTGGATCGCTAGTGTTTTGTAATCTCATGGCTTCTACATAAAGGTTATGAACTGTTCTACCGTCTTCAGTGATTTCAATTTCTGGATAATTTCCCTGTAGCAAGTTCCAGCTGGGGCCAAAAATAAAGTAAAGTTGTCTGGGAAAAACTTGATTTTGATAAACTGGCTTACCGTTGTTGTAATAAGCACGGTTCATTGCTTCATCCAAAGTGTAAACGCTCAAAGGAAAGGGGTTTACACAATCTATGCCGTTTGTACAATCTACTCCGACTTGAGCTTTGGCAGTAGTGGCGAATAAACTAGTAGCAGCAGTCAGTGTTAAGGCTGCGATCGAACTGCTCAGGCGCATGACCATAAATTTCACCCTCACTTTTTTCCAAATATTAACCTATCTTTCAGTTTAAGATCGTTGTTGGCTGATTTAGATTAATTACTGTAATGACTAGTGGAATTAAAAGTTCATCTGATTTGACGAGTTTACGGCAGCAACTACTAGATTTATTTTGTCAGTTGGCGTATCAATCGGGGGATTTTGTGCTGTCTTCTGGGCAAAAGAGTTCTTATTACATTAATGGTAAACAGGTGACTTTGCATCCGCAAGGGGCTTTGGCGATCGGGCGTTTACTTCTCTCCATGTTACCGGAAGATACGCAAGCTGTTGCTGGGTTAACTTTGGGTGCAGATCCGATCGTATCAGCTGTAAGCGTAATTTCTGCTTTGGAAAATCGCCCAATTCCCGCTTTAATTGTCAGAAAAGAAGCTAAAGGTCATGGTACAAAAGCTTACGTTGAAGGGCCAAATTTACCCGATGGTGCAAAAGTGGTAGTTTTGGAAGATGTGGTAACTACTGGACAGTCTGCAATGAAGGCGGTGGAGAGATTGCGCCAAGCTGGTTACACTGTGGAAGAAGTGATTTCTTTGGTGGATAGAAAGCAGGGTGGTGAAGAGTTTTATCAGTCTGTTGGGTTGAAGTTTTCGGCGGTTTTTGGAATTGAGGAAATTCAAGAACGGGATAAACAGTTAAAAGTTTAAACTAAAGTTATACCGTTGCTTTATGAAGCTGCGCCTAAATTTATTTAGCGCATCTTCATCCAGAATTGGTATTAGGAAGGTCAAAATATTATGGTTACTGCGACGAATGTTAAACAGCAAATCTTTTCTTTAGAAGATTATATGCAGAATCCACCCGAAAATACTGAATGGGTGAACGGACAACTGATTGAAAAAAATGGGATGACTTTTAAACATAGTGTAACTCAATCTAGGCTTGATTATTTCTGGAGGAGTTATGTTCGATCGATCGAACAAGGAGGAGAAGTTGTCACCGAAGCAGCTTGTCGCACTAATAAACAAGGTCGCCGTCCAGATATTGCTTATATTACTCGTGAAATGATCGAGCAATATGGCGAGTTTGAAGTGTTACCTCAAAGTTTTCCTTTAATAGCTGAAATTGCTTCGCCAACTGATACAGTTGAAGATTTTTTTGCTAAAGCTAAAGAGTATTTAGATTCTGGTTGTCAGGAAGTTTGGTTAATTTTACCAGAAAATAAGTTGATATTTGTAATTACCGAAAGTCACAGATTATGCTTTGGTGTTGGTGAGGTAGTGAGTACACAAGTTATGTTACTGGGATTTAGTGTTGCGGTGGATGAGTTGTTAGGTTGAATCAAGGTAAACTCAGATCTTGCACTTGCGCTGTTAGCCCACCCGGAAATCAATTTCCGGGCTAATAGCTCAAGTCCATTAAAATGGACTGAAAGCATAAGAATTGAAAGTATTTAGTCCTCTTTAGAGGAGTTTAGCTATAAGAAAAGCGAATTGATTCGCAGGCGGATTTTGAGGCTGATGTAAGATTTGAATAAACACAATTATTTGGCTGAAAATACTTACAATTATATAAAGAGCGATCGCACTACCAATTACAAAGGTAAGTAAATAATTCTATTAACCCACTCTTCAGTATTAGACGCAGACCAAACTATAATTAAAGTTTCTATAACTTCAAATATTGAAAGCTTTTTAGGTACGATTATCAACCCCGGACTTGTTTCATTGCTAATAAATTCAGCAAAGTATCTTGGCATAGTCCTTTGATCGTGAGAAACAAGAATTCTCCCTCCTTGTGCTGCAATTTCTAATACTTGTGTGTCTGTTAAACCGCTTAAACCTGCTGTTGTAGCTGTTTGAAAATCTATTTCTGGTTCTCTTCTTAATATACCAGTTACAATGTTTTGGTTGAGGTCTGCATCTGCCTGAAAGCGAATAGTCATACTTTTTGCATTTGGGCATCAGCTAATTTTTTGTATAGCAAAGGATTTGCTTCCTTCGCCGCTTTTCGCTGTTCCGCAAAAATAACTTCTCCTTCTTCCAGATAAGCATCTATTTCAGTTCGATTTGCTAAGTAAAATGTAATTGAGCCATAAACTTGTTCAAGGGTTAATGTCGGAAAAGCTTGGGCAATACTTTCGGGTGACATACCGTTTAAGAAGGAATAAACTATTGAATCTAAGGAAACACGAGTTCCCGTTATTCGGTAAGATCCTTCTTGCTTTTCAATGTATTCTTTAGTAGTTACCATGTCAAAGTCTTTATTTTTAAACAACAGTATTTTTGCTTGTAAATCCATTGCTGTTTACCAAGGTAAAATATTAAGGTGGGATTTTTCCCACCCTACTTTAATTTTAGATGCTAGGAACTGCTACAGATTCCTGATCTTTTGCCAAGAATTTCTCTAATTCTTCCAATGCTTCGGCATCAACTTTTGTTTGCATTGGGCAGAATTTTGGCCCACACATTGAGCAGAATTCGGCGGTTTTGTAGATGTCTGCTGGTAAGGTTTCGTCGTGGTATTCTTTGGCCCGATCGGGATCTAATGCCAATTCAAATTGACGATTCCAATCGAAATTATACCTGGCTTTGGAAAGTTCGTCATCGCGATCGCGTGCTCCCGGACGATGACGCGCAATATCCGCAGCATGGGCAGCAATTTTATATGCAATTAACCCATTTCTCACGTCTTCTGCATTGGGTAAACCTAAATGTTCTTTAGGCGTTACATAACACAACATTGCAGTACCATACCAACCAGCCATTGCTGCCCCGATCGCAGAAGTGATATGGTCATAACCAGGAGCAATATCTGTCACCAATGGCCCTAAAACATAGAAAGGTGCTTCGGAACACTCTTCCATTTGTTTTTTCACATTAAACTCAATTTGATCCATCGGTACATGACCTGGCCCTTCGACCATTACTTGCACATTATGTTCCCAAGCTTTGCGAGTTAATTTACCAAGGGTTTTTAATTCAGCAAGTTGGGCAGCATCGGAAGCATCATGAGTACAACCGGGGCGCAAAGAATCGCCTAAACTAAAAGAAACATCGTATTTCTTAAAGATTTCAATGATGTCTTGGAAGTGAGTGTAAAGCGGATTTTGCTTGTGATGATGTAACATCCACTTAGCAATAATTCCGCCACCACGAGACACAATTCCTGTTAGGCGAGATTTCACTAATGGCAAGTATTCAATTAAAATACCTGCGTGAATTGTCATGTAATCAACGCCTTGTTGAGCGTGTTTTTCAATCACATGAAGAAAGTCATCAGGGGTAAGATTTTCCATCCTGCCATAGACGCTTTCTAATGCTTGGTAAATTGGCACTGTACCAATGGGAACAGGGGAAGCTTTAATAATAGCAGTGCGAATTTCATCTAAGTTTCCGCCACCTGTGGATAAGTCCATCACGGTGTCAGCACCATATTTCACCGACAATTTCAGCTTATTGACTTCTTCTTCAATATTAGAAGAATTAGGAGAAGCACCAATGTTGGCATTAACTTTGCACTTGGAGGCGATGCCAATACACATCGGCTCTAAGTTAGGGTGGTTAATGTTAGCAGGGATAATCATCCGTCCCCTTGCTACTTCATCCCGAATTAACTCAACTGGGAGATTTTCCCGTTGGGCGACGTAGTGCATTTCTTCGGTGATCACACCCTGACGGGCGTAGTGCATTTGAGAGACATTAGCTTCCCCACGCCGCTTGGCGACCCATTCTGTTCGCATATTTGATTCCTCGGATAAACAGCTTCCCTCCGCTGGTATTACCCAGTCTCAGGTACTAAGGGTCTAATCTCAGCCCAAAATGGGCACCCCTAGCTTGGATGTAGATTGTATCACCTTGGATTGGTGGTGAGTTAGGGTATGTTAGGAAAATTTTATAAAATGTGTAGGAATGGTAATTGCTGTTGAATTGTTATAGTATCTGGCAGAATGCTACCACAACAGTATATTCATCTCGATCGCAAGTAACTTGAAAATTGCGATCGGGATAAAGTGATTTTAGGCGACTCGTCCACATTTGAGAGAGTGCATTTCCTAAATAATATAAGTTATCGATCCCAACTTTCTCTGTACCTGGTAGCAAATCATCAATATGCAGATGATTCATCACTTTTTCAATTGCTGTCATGTCTTTGCCAAGTTTAGCTTTCCACTGTTCGTAGGTTTCTTGATTAAAAGTTTCAGCTAAAAATATTCCGCCTTCATGTTCTATAATATCAGGTAAAAATAGTTTGGTGAATGCGATCGCTATTTCCGCATTAGCGACACCAAATAGATAATCCCAAAGTGAGAACTCTTCGTCGTTCACTTGTTTCCATTGCTGGAAATCAATTAACTGTTCTGGATTTAATGATATTTGTTTTATAGCCATCAGCTTTACAGCGTTACACAACCAGAGAATGATTGATTAGATCGACTTAGATTCTACTTTAGTCTATCATTACATAATCTCTACACAATCATGCAACGCCTAGTTTAGGCTATTTCTGTTGCTGTTGCTGGTCGAACTAATTTTTCAGCTTGTATAAAAATATCTCCAATTGGATTTTTGTTATGTTTATACTCAACAACGTGAGGTGTAGAAATACCTGCATGAGCTTTTCCCGTCAAATCCACTCGTTTAATTGCTCGTCCATTATCATCGTAGACAATGTAGCTAGTTATATTATTTCCATCCATGCGATAGCGAACTTCTCTGGGATTTGCACCATCTAAGAGAAATTTGCCGCTAACTTGGGTTGCATTAGCTATTAGTATGCTGGCTGAGATACCAACTGTCCAGTCAACTGGTTTAGGCATTTGGTTTAGACATTTATAGATTTTATTTTTAGAGCAAGTAATGTTTTGGTTTTGATAGATATTACTTCGGTTTCATAATAATTTTTGTAAAGTTAGTAATAAATTCTCGTAGAACTTCTTTTGAACTAATAGACACCTGCCATGCGTAGGGGAAAAGCTTATCTTCTGTTAATATTAAATAGGTTTCTCTATCGGCGAAGTCTTCTATGTTAAAATTTTCTGGTTTTTCATAAATCATCTGCTCTGAAATCTCGTCATAATAATAAAGTCTGAATTCACCTCTAGTGTCTCCCCGAAAAACAGTTTGGTATTTGTCTTTTATTGATTGCAAAAATATATCTTCTTTGCTGGGAATAACCCAAATTATTCCTAATATATTAAATTCATAATCAGTATCACCATAAGGATAATCATAATTAGAAGGCCCCAGACACTCTTCTATTTTTAAGCTTTCTTGCTCTAAAACACCTTTGCTTATAGAAATATATAAAGTTTCTTTGCGCTGTGCTAAAACAAGTTGATAACGTTTATCACCTTTTCCGGGGTTTTTAAGGCGATAACCTATATATTGAGATGTCCTTTTTTCCTCAAACTTCTCATAAAAACCCATTTCAGTCAGCATACTGATAGCCAAAGACAGCAAATCTTCGCCACCTTGAATCACTTGGATATTCGTAGAGACTAAACGGGGAACGCCGTTTTCTACCTCAAAACGCTGAATGACATCGTAGATAATCTTGGACATGGGCTAACTCCCAAAAACCTTGGTTAAGATTCTTGGATATAGCATAACCGTTATTTTGGAGTTTGCCAATAACCTTAGCTAAGATTTTTAGATTTTGTTGGAAAGAGCAACCCCCAAAGAGGCAGCAAAATCATCAAACGCTATACTCTATCTGTAAAACAGGCAGATGCACCAATGACAGACAACGAAATCATTCGTCTTCAAGCGCCGCAATTTCCAGCAGCAAGCGAAGTACTGGCAAAAGCGTTCGAGAATGACCCAGTTTTTAGTTACATTTTCCCGAAAGAGGATGAAGCTAGAATGGGTAGAATCAAGCAGCTATTTCTCGTTTCATTGCGCTACAGCCAGCCTTTTGATTCAATTTATACAACTGATGATTTAAAAGGTGTGGCAATTTGGGTACCCCCTGGAAAATATCCAATGGGTTTCTGGCAAACTTTTCAGTTAGCTTTAACTATGCCTTTTAAACTGGGTTGGGGAGGGATGAAACGGGGAATTCCGCTATTTAACAAAATAGAAGAATGTCATCAAGAATGTATGTCGGAACCTCATTGGTACTTGAACGTACTGGGTGTTGACCCTGCTTATCAAAATCAAGGTGTGGGTGGAAAGCTGATTGAACCAATTCTCAAACAAGCAGATGGGGAAAATTTGCCTTGTTACTTAGAGACTGATAGCGAAAAAAATGTTAGTTTTTACCAGAATCGCGGTTTTCAGGTGATTAAGAGTTTTGATTTGCCTGGAAATGACCTGTGTGTTTGGGGAATGAAGAGAGAACCGCAGGTTTAATTTGTGGGATGGGTTAGGTACTAAAACGGAAACTTGTGACTTCTATCACGAGTCAAAAGGCGATTCACTCACAAGAAAACTAAGGTTTATCGCACCTTATTTATACCTAATTGTCACAGGAATTGAACTTGGCTAGTCACTTTAACTGCTGGCTAAAAAAGGAATACTGTTAAGCGTCCTCAGTTTGTACTAACAGATACTTTAATGGTCAGTAAATTCTCCATGTCTCAACCCAGATTTACTACTCAAATTAACCCACCCTCTAAAGCTGGGCTAATTTTTATTATAAGCAATAGTGCTAATAATTTTGAATTGTTGACGAAATTATTAACGGAATCACGATTTAATGTAGTAGTAGCTAAAAATGTTGATTCAGCGATTTATCAGGCTGAATATGCTCGACCAAAGTTGATGATTTTAGATATTACAGAATCAGAATTTAATGGTGTAAGAGTTTGTCAATTATTGAAGGAAAATAATATCACTAAAGATATTCCTGTGGTTTTGCTTTCTGACTCTGCCCACCAAGAGGAGAAAATTAAATGTTTGGCAATTGGTGCTGTTGATTATATCAATAAACCTATTCAGAAGGAAGAAGTTTTAGTCCGAGTTAAAAATAATATAACTATTTGTCGGTTGCAACAACAAGTTAGCGAACAGGCTCGACGCATTCAAAATCAAATGGCTATTCAGAATTTAATTGGGTTGATGCAAGAGCGAATTTGTCAGTCTGCTAAGTTAGAGGAAATCCTCAGCCATACTATCAATGAACTCCGGGTGATTTTGCAAAATGAACGAGTGTCTGTTTATCAATTTGAGCAATATTCTAACCAGACAATAAGTTTTGATTCAACAAGTTTAAAGGAGATTTATAGTTGGGATGCGAAAGATTACTCAAAAGTAAAAGCTCGATATTATACTGTTATTAATGAGTATCAAAATCAACCACCGCATCGGGAAGAAAATCAGCTTAATTTGATTCTTCCGATTCGACAGGGAGGAAGTATCTGGGGATTGTTAATTGTCGAAAATCTTTCGCCAAAACTTGAGGGACAGGAATTACAGGTGGAGTTACTTAAACAATTGACGAGACAGATAGGAATTACTATTCAACAAGCGCAACTTCATGAGAAATTAAAAACTGTTAATGAAGAGTTGCATCGCTTGGCAACTTTAGATGGTTTAACTCAGTTAGCGAATCGATATTGGTTTAATATGTATCTTAGCCAGGAATGGCAACATTTATTAATTGAAGAAAGTCAAGGGTTCCGGTTTAAAGGTAATTCAAATTGTTTGTCTTTGATTATGTGTGATGTGGATTACTTTAAGCCGTATAATGATAATTATGGTCATTTGTCGGGGGATTTTTGTTTGCAGGAGGTGGCAAAAGCGATTCGAGAAACGGTGAATCGTCCTGCTGATTTGGTGGCGCGTTATGGTGGGGAAGAGTTTGCGGTGATTTTGCCAAATACAAGTGCAGAAATGGCGTTTGATATTGCAGAGAAGATTCGGACTAAGGTTAAAGATTTACAAATTGCTCATTGTAAATCACCAATCAGCCAATTTATTACTCTCAGTTTAGGCGTGTCCAGTATTGTTCCGCATCGGGAGTCTTCGCCGGAAGAGTTGATTGCGATGGCTGATAGGGCGTTGTATCGGGCGAAGGAACAGGGACGCGATCGCACTTATATCTTGTAATAGGTTACAATGCTCCTCTGGAGAGTGATAGTCTAGAAACTATTCCCATCCAAATCGATGCCAATGAAGCCGAAAATTACAGATATGGTGGCATGGCAGCAAGCTGAGTTGTTGATGCAGCCCGCCTATCTTCGCATTGTTGATAATCTTCGTAAACAGTTGGAACAGTCTGCTTGGAAGGGTACTTATGAGGAAGTGCAAAGTCCTTTTCCGGGCTATCTACTGCGTTTGCAACACAAGGATCAAGAATTTACTATAAGTTTATGGGATCTTTGCTTTCAGGTTTGTTTTTTGGAGTACCAGCCTACTCATTCTGAACTGGAAAGCCAAGATGTTCAGATTGATACTAGTTTAATTGATGAAACTGGGGATGTAGATTGGGAAAAGTTGGAGGCGAAAACGCAACGGATAATTGAGGAGATATTTACAAATTTGCCCGCTAGTTAGTAGACTTTTAAACTTGGAGGTAAGCAAGGATGATGCAAGATTTACAAGATATTCAAGTAGCAGCTGGGGCGATTATTCAAGAGGGAGTAGCGGTTAGTTTTGGGAATGAGTGGGATGCTTTGCAGGCGGCTAGGGAAGGGGTGGCTTTGTGCGATCGATCTCATTGGGGTATAATTTTAGTTAGCGATGATGATAGATTGCGCTTTTTACACAATCAAAGTACCAATGATTTTTTATCTCTGAAACCGGGCGCAGGTTGCGATACAGTTTTTGTTTCTTCAACAGCTAGAACTATTGATTTAGTAACTGCATATATTTTAGAAGATGCAGTATTACTTTTAGTTTCGCCCAATCGTCGGGAATATTTGCTGCAATGGTTGGATAAATATATCTTTTTTGCTGATAAGGTGAAACTGAAAGATATTACTAATGATACTGCTATTTTTAGTTTAATTGGCTCGGAAAGCGAGCAAATTGTTAAAAAATTGGGTGCGGAAGAGATTATTAATCAAGCTTATGGTAATCACCAATTATTTAAGTTAGAAGATATTGAATTTCGCGTGGCTGTCGGTAGTGGTTTAGCCATTCCCGGATATACTTTAATTGTGGCTGCTGAATATGCAGCAAAGTTATGGAAGAAGTTACTAGAATTAGGTGTAGTTCCTTTAGGCGAACAAGGTTGGGAACAGTTAAGAATTACTCAAGGAAGACCAACTCCAGACCAAGAATTAACCGATGATTATAATCCTTTAGAGGCGGGGTTGTGGCAAACAATCTCTTTCACTAAGGGATGTTATATTGGTCAGGAAACTATTGCTAGGTTAAACACTTATAAAGGTGTGAAACAGCAACTTTGGGGAATCCGTTTAGCTGCGCCTGTAGAAGTGGGAAGTGTGATTAGTTTGGGTGATGAAAAGGTAGGAAAACTTACGAGTTTTACTGCAACTGAAAATGGTTATTTTGGTTTAGGTTATGTGCGAACAAAAGCTGGTGGAGAAGGTTTAAAAGTGCGAGTTGGAGAAGTGGAAGGCGAAGTTGTCGAAGTTCCGTTTTTGACTCGTGATTCTTCTCAATAGACTTTTGGAAAAAATGCGAATTCTTTCTTTTTTAACGCAGATGAATACTTCTCCATTTCTTCCCTTCGCGTTCTTTGCGTCCTACCCTGCGGGAAGGCTACGCCTAATGCGGTTCAAAAAAAACTTATTGCTGTTCTCTTACCCAAGCGCGAAAAGCTTTTAAAGTAGCAGTTTCCCCATCTATTAAACTTTGGCGAATGAAGCGAGGAATAGCATCCAAAGCTAACCAAGGAAAAGTCCGACTTTGCGATACTTGATTATAAATCAAAATTGGTTCTTGTAACAGATAAATTTCTAATTTCTGCCCATCATAACGCCAAAATTCGGGAACTCCCAGTGCAGCATAAATCGGACGTTTGTCTAAAGAACTGCTGGTAATATCAATTTCAACTACTAAATCTGGAGGAGGGTCAATTTCAAGATTAATATTTTGCTTATGCCTAACTAAAGGCTCATTTTGGATATAATAACAGGAGTCTGGTTCTGCGCCTTGTTGTAAACTTTCTCGCTTTAAAGTTAAAGAGCCAAATTTCTTTAAGTTTAAGTTTAACTCATCTGCGATCGCACGCACCAAATCATCAATAAATCGGTTGTTATTTTCATGCTCTCCCAAAGGTGTCATAATTTCCAAAAATCCTTCATAATAAGCTAGGCGAGTTGCTCTGTCTTCTCCTAAATCTACTAACAATCTCTCAAAAGTTTGCCAACTGACATTTTTTAAGATTACCCTTTGTTCGGCGGGTACGGAAGTTGCTACAATCATAAGTTTTTTAAAGATTAAGGTTATTATTGAACCGCTCCAGACGCAGAGGACGCAGAGGGAAGAGAAGGAGGATTACTTTAATTTGGGATGGAATTTAGCATAAAGCATTGTTAGGACTGGTTTATCATTTTTTAAATGTCGTTCTATGACTGCTGGTACTTCATCTGGGTTTACGCGATCGTACCAAAAACGATCGGGTTCTATCAATACCATCGGGCCATTACCACATTGTCCTAAACAGGGACTCGCAATAATAGTAACGCCGGGTACAGGATACGCTAAAAAAGCTGCTAAAACTTTCGCAGCACCAAGTTTTCGACAAGCTTTACTTTGACAAATTAAAACTGTTTTTGTAGACATTTTCTCTGAAGTAGGTTGAGTGATAAAAAACCCAACCTACTTAGATTTTGACTCAATTTAGCTAACTTTGAGGACGGCGCGATAGCGAACTTTGTTCTCGCGAACTTTCTGCATTGCTTCGTTTGCTTGTTGCATTGGGAAGGTTTCAATGATAGGCTTGATTCCAAAGCGATCGGCAACTGAAAGCATTTCCACCATCATTGCTCTTCCGCCAATCGGAGAAGACATCACTCGACGACGCTTACTAAGTAAAGAGAACAGTGGTAGCGTCAAAGGTGCGTCAGGAACCCCAACCAAAGTTAAAGTTCCATCAGAATTAAGATATTCGATGTAAGCTGCCCAATCCAGAGATGCGGGAACTGTACTAATAATAATGTCAAGTAGGCGAGTTGGTAGTGGTGGCGATTCTCCGGGAGGAACAACAACCACATGATTAGCGCCTAGTTGATGGGCGAATTCTGCTTTATCTTGAGAAGTAGTGAAAACGGTGACACTATTGCCTAACTTACTAGCAAATTGCACCGCTAAATGTCCCAGTCCGCCAATGCCAATTACACCAATTTCTTGACCGGAACTCATCCCAGCATAACGCAAGCCTGAGTAGACTGTAATCCCTCCACAGAGTAATGGTCCTGCTGCTTCCGTTTCTATGCCTTGAGGAATATGGAAAGCAAAGCGCGAGTCTACTTGAAGATAATCTGCAAAACCACCATATCCACTGATAATTAAACCTTGGTTTTCGTCGCAAAGGTTTTCGTTTCCTTTGAGACAATCGGGACATTGCAAGCAGGATGACATTTGCCATCCTACACCAATGCGATCGCCAATTTTCAAATGTCTCACTTGCGAACCTAACTCTACCACTTCCCCAATTACTTCATGTCCCGGAACTAGCGGATAACGCGAGTTTCCCCAATCGTTATCTATTACATGAATGTCTGAGTGACAAATGCCGCAAGCTAATACTTTAATTAAACAGTCGTAGTCTTGCAATTCTCCAGGGTCGAAGCTGTAATCTTTGACAGGTTCGCCTGTTTGGTAAGATGCTAATGCGTTAATTTTCATTTTTTAACCGCAGATGTTTATCGAGGTTTTTGGTGAGTTGCAAAATCTTGGTTTTTTAACCACAGATGTCCACAGATGAACACAGATAAACACAGATGTTCATGAGAGTTTTTTGTGAGGTGCGAAAATCTGTTTTTTAAACGCAGATAAATGCAGATAAACGCAGATAAACGCAGATATTTAGAGGAATTTTTGTCGCTGGGAAATGACTAATGACTAGTCTGGTGATAGTCCTTTTGAGGCTAACCATTCTCGATTATACAATCGGGATTGATAACGAGCACCACCATCGCAGAGAATTGTTACTATTGTATGTCCGGGGCCTAATTTTTTGGCAATGGCGACAGCTGCGCCAACGTTAATGCCTACAGAACCTCCCATAAATAAGCCATCTTTTCGTAATAATTGATAAATTACTCGAATCGCTTCTTGGTCATCAATTTGAATGGCATCATCAATGGGTACGCCTTCCATATTAGCAGTCACCCGACTATTACCAATTCCCTCTGTGATAGAGTTTCCTTCGCTTTTAATTTCTCCGGTTTTGGCATAACTATATAATCCGCTTCCCATTGGATCTGCCAAAATAGTTTTAACATCGGGATTTTGATCTTTGAGAAACATCGATACTCCCGCATAAGTTCCACCTGTTCCTGTGGCGCAAGTGAAAGCATCAATTTTTCCGTCTGTTTGTTCCCAAATTTCTTTTCCGGTAGTCTCGTAATGGGCAAGTCTATTCGCTAGATTATCAAACTGATTCGCCCAAATTGCGTTTTCCATTTCCGAGGCAATTCTGCCGGAAAGTCTAACATAATTGTTTGGATCTTTGTAAGGTACGGCAGGAACGGGACGAACTTCTGCACCTAATGTCCGCAATGCGTCCATTTTTTCCTGAGATTGGGTGTCTGGGATAATAATCAGGCATTTGTAACCTTTGGCGTTGCAAATATGCGCTAGTCCAATCCCTGTGTTTCCCGCTGTTCCTTCAACTACTGTACCCCCCGGTTTAAGTAAGCCTTTCTCTTCTGCTTCTTTAATAATATAAAGTGCGGCGCGGTCTTTCACGGAACCGCCTGGATTGAGAAATTCGGCTTTTCCCAGGATTTCGCAACCTGTTTCTTCGCTGAAGCTGTTTAATCTAATTAGGGGCGTGTTGCCAATCGTGCCTACAAAGCCGTTTTTGATGTCCATTTTTAAATTTATGATTAGATCGATCGCTAGGTAACAAATATTGTCAGTTTAGCAGGAGCAGTAATACAAGCAAAACAATAAGAATAAAATATAAGGATACCAGGATTTACTTTTCCCAATAACTTTTGTATGTAGGGCCAACCTCTACAGTTCCGTCAGGTAGGATGACTTGCCAAAAAAAAGTGCGATCGAAAATAACCATATTCCAATTCTTAACACTACCAAAGTTAGTTTCAATTAAAATAGATGAACTTAAATTAGCTTGAAATAAGTCAGCACCTCTAAGACTGGTACGAGTCAAATTAGCACTTTCTAAATAAGTTTTGGTTAGGTTAGAGCCTCCCAGCATTGTATCTCTTAAGTTAGCACCAGTTAGAATTGTTTCAGTCAAGTTAACCCCGATTAAATTAGCTTGGTTGAGATTGGCACCTGTTAAGTCTGCCCCGCTGAGATTTGCACCAGGCAAGTAAGCTAAATATAGGTCAGCCCCTCTAAGATTAATCCCTCTCAAGTCAAATCCTTTGAAGTTAGGGTTGGTGGATTCGAGGTATTCTAAAACCTTAGACCAATCTCTTACAGGTTTTAGTTCACTTCCGGCAAAATTCCTTTCTCCAGCAGTATAGCGGTTGATTAATTCTTCGACATTCATAATTTTTGTTGAATATCTTAGCAGATTTAATAGTAGCGAAATCGCTTCTTCTACCAAACTTTATTCATATTAAGCACAAATCCCGGCAATACTCGATCGCCGCTAACTGTTTCAGGATTATCTAAAATTTCTATTTCTTGATTTGGAAGATAAATATAAACTCGGCGATTCTTTCTATCAATTAACCAACCTAATTGTATTCCCGGTTCCTTCATATATTCTTCCATCTTTTCTTGTAAAGGTTTCAGATTATCTGAAGGCGACCTTAATTCTACTACGAAATCGGGACAAATTGGCGCGAACTTTTGTTGCTGTTCTGAGGTTAAACTATTCCACCTTTCTAATTTTATCCAAGATGCGTCGGGCGATCGTTTCGCACCCGTCGATAATGTAAATCCCGCACTGGAAGAAAACGCAATTCCTGTACCATCTTCATCTGCCCAATTCATCAATTGCTGAATTATTCTAGCTTCTCGATTTCCTGAATCTGAACCAGTCGGCGGCATTATTAACAATTCTCCCAACTTATTCTGCTCAATTTGTAAGTCTTGATTCACTTGGCAAAATTCAAAAAATTGCTCATCCGTCATTTGCAATTGTGGCGGCATCCTCAATACTATCTGTTCGGAAAACATAGTTTATTTCCTCTCATTTTACCAAACTTTACTTACATTTAAAACAAACCCAATAGTTGCGGGATTATCTAAAACTTTTTTAAAATAAATCCCGGCAATACTCGATCGCCGCTAACCGTTTCAGGATTATCTAAAATTTCTATCTCCGCCGTTCCTGCAACTTTCGATAAACTGCTTTAATATCAACATTATGATGAGCTAAAGCAACCAAAGTATGATAAAATAAATCGGCAACTTCTCCAGCAATTCCTGCTTTATCATCATCCTTAAAAGCCATCACTACTTCAGCGGATTCTTCGCCAATTTTCTTTAAAATCTTATTATCTCCACCCGCCAATAATTTGCAAGTATAAGATTCTTCATTGGGACGATCTCTGCGATCGCAAATCACCTCAAACACCTGTGATAAAGTATCAGCAGGTGGCGCAATCTTCGAGCCGTTCACTTGATGAAAACAACTACGTTCCCCAGTATGACAAGCAATATCGCCAATCTGTTCCACAGTAATTAGTAATGCGTCGCTGTCGCAATCGTAACGCATACTTTTCACATTTTGGACATGACCAGAAGTTTCTCCTTTAGGCCATAATTCCGATCGAGAACGACTCCAAAACCAAGTTCTTCCAGTTTCCAATGTTTTGGCTAAAGATTCCCGATTCATCCAAGCCATCATCAAGACAGTACCATCAAGATAATCTTGCACAATAGCCGGAACTAATCCCCGTTCGTCATACCGAATTTGCTCGATCGGGATAGACTGGTTAAGAGTCGTTAAATCAGCAGCCATAAACTTTGGTCACAAAAACAAAAGCAGAATAGATTGCTTATTGTAACTGGTTTTGACTCCCAAATTTTATTTTTTGGGACTGGGGATTGGGGACTGGGGACTAGGGACTGGGGACAAGGACAATTTTTACATAAAAGCCTTCTGCCTGGAGCCTTTAAACTAGTAAAGGATTTGACCCTAAATCGGGGGTATTATAGATATTTGCGGCTTGAGTTCTTACAGCACACCAAGCAACCTGATGAGCTTTTGACTCTTCACCGTACCAATGAATAGCACAATTGAACGCTGCTCGGTATAATTCTTGTGCAGCTTCCGAAAGGCGATCGCGCACATCTGCTGGTAAATCTTGATTGCTTTTATATAACATCTGTGTATTTACGGGTAGATGGGGGTATCGCGAGACTAACATTGTCGATCATTGGTTGCATCTATCTAAAGGCAGACTTTAAAGCCACGACAGGCAAAGACTTACAGTTAAGGAGACAGCTTTGGTGACCACCTCTTTTAAAACCACCAAATCAGAAGAAATTTTCTCAGCAGCACAGAAAATCATGCCAGGAGGCGTGAGTTCTCCTGTACGTGCATTCAAATCAGTGGGAGGACAACCCATCGTCTTTGACCATGTTAAAGGCGCTTACATCTGGGATGTTGATGGGAATCAGTACATTGACTATGTAGGAACTTGGGGCCCAGCAATTTGCGGTCACGCCCATCCCGAAGTAATTAAAGCACTGCACGAAGCTTTAGAAAAAGGAACTAGCTTCGGCGCACCTTCAGTATTGGAAAACGTCCTAGCGGAAATGGTAATTGATGCCGTTCCTAGCATTGAAATGGTGCGGTTTGTCAATTCGGGAACGGAAGCTTGCATGGCAGTATTGCGTTTGATGCGTGCTTTTACCGGACGCGAGAAAGTAATTAAATTTGAAGGTTGCTATCACGGACACGCCGATATGTTTTTGGTGAAGGCGGGCTCCGGGGTTGCTACCCTTGGTTTACCCGACTCCCCTGGCGTTCCCAAATCTGCAACCAGTAGCACTCTCACCGCACCTTACAACGATTTGGAAGCTGTAAAAGCTTTGTTTGCCGAAAACCCTGGTGAAATTTCGGGTGTTATTCTGGAACCAGTAGTGGGTAATGCGGGCTTTATTCCTCCAGATGCCGGATTTTTAGAAGGACTACGGGTAATTACGCAGGAAAATGGTGCATTGCTAGTTTTTGACGAAGTAATGACTGGGTTCCGCATTGCTTACGGTGGCGCACAAGAAAAATTTGGTATTACCCCCGATTTAACAACTTTAGGTAAAATAATTGGTGGTGGTTTACCAGTGGGTGCTTACGGTGGTAGACAGGATATCATGTCTATGGTGGCACCCGCTGGCCCAATGTACCAAGCGGGAACTTTATCCGGCAATCCCTTGGCAATGACGGCAGGGATTAAGACTTTGGAATTATTGCAAAAACCCGGCACTTACGAGTATTTGGATCGGATTACCAAAAAACTTAGTGATGGCTTGTTGCAGATTGCGAAAGAAGCTGGTCATGCGGTTTGCGGTGGTCAAATTAGTGCCATGTTTGGTTTATTTTTTACTGCTGGGCCAGTTCATAATTATGAGGATGCGAAAAACTCTGATACGGCTAAATTTGGTCGTTTCCATCGGGGAATGTTAGAACGCGGGGTTTATTTGGCACCTTCGCAATTTGAGGCGGGATTTACTTCTTTTGCTCATACAGAAGAAGATATCGATCGCACTTTAGCAGCTGCAAAGGAAGTTCTCTCCACTTTCTAGTATTTCATCGATCTCTCGCCGCTACCCCGTCTGTTTAGGCGGGGTTTATTGTTATGTATTTTTAACTAATTTGCGATTTATTTTTTTTCATTACAAACCCTTAATTTTCCGTAGTTAATCGGGTATCAATAACTTTAAGAAACTAATAAAATCACTTTAGATGGGAGTAAAACAACTAAATAGGCGATTTTATCTAGAAACTACTTTGCCCATTATCAGCCAATAGTCAGAGTAAAAAATGAAATACTCAGTCGCACAAAAAGATATCGGAAAAATTCCCAAATTTATTAAATTACTGAAAGGCTTGTCTAAATTGACCTGTGTAATCAGCATTGTTATAGGTTGTTATCTTTGTGTAAGTTGGATGATTATTCCAGGACTAGGCTTAATTATTCCTGGGTTAACATTATGGTTATGGCATCAGAAGAATATTAAAGGTAGATTAGCAATTTTTAATCTTGTCTGTTTATTATTGCTAATTTTTTTAGAAATGTTAGAAACATTCCCCTTATTTATCCAAGTGAATTTTGGGAAAATGCCGGGGGATTTGGCAACTAATACAGGAATTGCAGTTATTTCTCTGAGTCTAGCCTTATTTTTGTTAGTAAAAAACTTTTATAGTGCGGCTCAATTTTTTAGCGTACTGGCATTTCTCCTCGCTTTAATTGGCTTTTTGGGGGATGTTTATCAAATCAAAAATTTTTACGGATTTGGGTCTTATACTACAATGTTCTTGCCGACAAGTATGGCAATTATCTTATTGTCTTTGGGGATTTTGTTTGCTTCTCCCCAACAAGGTTGGATGCGAACGTTAACTAGTGAAAATGCTGGGGGAATTATGGCAAGACGGATGTCGCCTATTGCGATCGCCATCCCATTAATTGTCGGCTGGCTAATTTTAATAGGTTATCGCACTAATACCTATTCCCCAGAAATTGCGATCACTTTATTGAGTGTCTTAAATATTATCTTTTTTAATTGGGTAGTTTGGTGTACTGCTAGATTTTTAAGCAGAGTCGATAGCCAAAGAAAACAAGTACAAAAAGCCCTACAAGAAAATGAAATTAAGTTTCGGGCTATCTTCGATCAATCATTCCAATTCGTTGCTTTATTAAAACCAAATGGTACTTTAATTGAAGTCAATCAAGCTGCATTAGATTTTGGGGAACTTGCCTTAAATGATGTGATTAACAAACCTTTTTGGCAAACTAAATGGTGGGTAGATGAAGATAGATTAATTACTCGCTTATCTCTGACTAACTATGAAAATTTGTCTCCCGCACAACAACAGTTGAAAACTGCTATTAATCAAGCATCGCAAGGGGAATTAGTTCGTTATGAAGTAGATGTTTGGGACGCAAATAATCAATTAGTAACTGTTGATTTTTCTCTCAAACCACTCCGCGATCGCACGGGAGAGATCATCTTATTAATTGCGGAAGGGCGCGACATTAGCGATCGCAAACAAGTAGAAATCGCTTTACGAGAAAGAGAACAATTTTTAGCCAGCATTTATGATGGCGTTAACTACATTATATGTGTAGTTGATGTTAAAGAAGATGGCGAAATTACTTATGCTGGTTGGAATCCAGCCACAGAAAAAATTACTGGAATTAGTTCTCAAACTAGTTTTGGCAAAACCCCCGAAGAACTTTTTCCACCACATTTATCTAGGGAATTTCGCCAGGGATTTAACCAATGTTTAGCGGCTAAAGCTTCTATTTCTTATGAAAGTCATACGATAGTTGATAATGAAGAAGCTTGGTTAATGGCAACTTTAAATCCCTTGAAAGATCCAGCAGGGAAAATTTACCGTATTATTGCCACTTCTACTTATATTACTGAACGGAAAAAAGCTGAAGAAGCTTTGCGGGAAAGCGAAAAATTAGTGCGATTATTTGTGGAACATACACCAGCTGCGATCGCCATGTTTGATCAAAATATGAACTATTTAATGACTAGTCGCAGCTGGTTAATTGATTATCATCTGGAAAATCAAGATATTATCGGTAAATCTCACTATGAAGTCTTTCCTAATATTCCCGATCGTTGGCGAGAAATTCATCATCGCTGTTTAAAGGGCGCAGTAGAAAAATGCGAAGAAGATCAAATTATTCATATTGATGGCACAATAGATTGGATATATTGGCAAATTCATCCTTGGCATAATGATGATAACGAAATTGGCGGAATTATCATATTTTCCGAACTGATTACCGATCGCAAAGAAGCAGAAATAGCTTTGCAAAAATCGGAAGCCCAATTCCGCAAATTAGCCCAACAAGAAGCATTAGTTAATCACATTGCTAACCAAATTCGTAATTCCTTAGATATTGACTGCATTTTAGGAACTACAGTACATGAATTGCGTAACTTATTGCAGATCGATCGCGCCGCCTTTGGTTGGTATCATTACGATAGTAATCCCCAAACTTGGGAATGTATAAAAGAAGCAAAAAACGAACTTTTACCTAGTATATTAGGATTATACAAAGCAACCGTACTTGGCCCTTTAAAAGATAAAATTCTGAATCAGGAAACCTTTCAAGTTAATGAAGTTAAAACTTACTCAGATCCGATTTTACGGGAATTTCTTTTAGAGTTACGTTATTCCTCAATTTTAATTTTACCTATTCAAACCCAATCTGGGAAATTCGGGGCTTTTAGCTTAGGACATACTAACAGCAAACGCCCATTTACTGACAGCGAAGTAGAATTAATTGAAGCTGTGGGAGTGCAATTAGCGATCGCCCTTAACCAAGCTGAACTATACTCCCAAAGCCAAGAACGTACCCAACAATTAGAAATCACATTGCAGGAATTACAACAAACACAAACTCAATTAATTCAAAGCGAAAAAATGTCCTCTTTAGGGCAAATGGTAGCAGGTGTCGCCCATGAAATTAATAACCCAATCAGCTTCATTTATGGCAATATTCAACCCGCTACTGAATATATTCGAGACTTACTTAAACTACTGGAACTGTATCAAATACATTACCCCTATCCTGCACAACAAATCCAAATAGAAGCAGAAGCAATTGATTTAGAATTCTTGATCGAAGACTTACCCAAAGTGTTAACCTCTATGAGAGTAGGCGCAACCCGAATTAGAGATATTGTGCAGAGTTTGCGCGTTTTCTCCCGCTTAGATGAAGCCGACATGAAAGTAGTCGATATTCACGAAGGAATAGATAGCACAATCATGATTTTGGAACATCGACTAAAACCCAAACCTCACTTTTCTGGCATTTCCGTAGTTAAAGAATATCAGAAATTACCATTAGTAGAATGTTACCCAGGACAACTAAATCAAGTATTTATGAACATTTTAGCTAACGCCATAGATGCTTTAGAAACTCAACCAGAACCCCGCAATATTACGATTAATACTCAAGCTAAAAATCAGTTAGTTATGATTAAAATAGCTGACAATGGTGCAGGAATGCCTCAAGAGGTTAAAAGTAAAATATTCGACCCATTTTTCACTACCAAAGCTGTAGGTAAAGGTACAGGTTTAGGATTAAGTATTTCTCATTCAATTATTGTCGAAAAACACAATGGTAACTTGGAATGTAACTCCCAATTAAGTCAAGGTACAGAGTTTATTATTGAAATTCCAATCCGACAAAAATAATTAATTTTTTCTTCGCATTCTTGGCTTTTCAAAAACAAGACTTCTGTACTTCACAGAGTTGAAAATCGCTGTACTTAAGGGTATCACTTTTTTCAAAGTTCTCTTCCCTAAATTAAAAGAGTTTGTTTTACTATTTGGCGGATTTAACTTAGTGGGAACTGGGGTATGTCGTAGCAACAAAAAAGGAATACTTAGTAATCCTAAAATCATCACTATTGCAGCAGTTATCCACACCATTAAACGGCTAGCCTGATAATCTGCTTCTTCAATTTGCCGGAAAACTTTGTTATATCGCCATACAGATAAACTAATAACAATCACTCCTAAAATTACTAAACTAATTCCTAAATTTTGGGAACTAAGAAAGGTATCTGGAACGGTATTTTGTCCTGTAAATGAAACTTCTAGTTGTCGGAGAAATAAGCCAAAACGGGAAATGGCAAAACCAAAACCAATTAAGGCAATAGCTGTTCTCAGCCAAGCTAAAAAAGTTCTTTCGTTGGCTTGATGTTCTCTTTGTCGATCGATCTTTCCCGAATTAGCCATACTTTTTAAAACTAGTTAGCTGGGCGAACTTACCCAACCAACTTTCAACCTTTTCAACCTTAACGATAGTTAGTAAATTGCAACGCTACCGGGTAATCTTCCTGCTTCAAACGTTGAATAACTGCTTGTAATTCGTCTTTATCTTTCGCAGAAACTCGCACCGCATCGCCTTGAATCGAAGCTTGCACTTTCTTAAATTCGTCGCGAATTGATTTGCTAATTTGTTTAGCAATTTCCTGGCTAATGCCTTTTTTGAGTTTAATTTCTTGGCGAACTCGATTACCGCTGGCTGCATCAACTTTGCCGTAATCAAAAATTTTCAAAGATAACTGTCGCTTTGCTGCTTTTGTTTGCAAAATTGTATGCACGGCATCCAAAGTAAACTCGCTATCCGTGTTAATAGTAATCGTTTCCTTGCCTAATTCTACAGTAGTTTTAGTATCTTTCAAGTCGTAGCGACTAATAATGTCCCTATTAGTTTGATCGACTGCATTTACTAATTCTTGGTAATCAAAGTCACTAACAATATCAAAGGAATAAGTGGAGGCCATAACAAGTAACTGAACGCTAACAGAGGATGATTGGTAATTGGTAATTGGTGGTTAATTGGAAATTTCAAATCTAAAATTGGATGAGACTTGTTATTGCTAATTTTCCTACCTATTACCCATTACCTAACAATTGATTTCATCTAGCTTGGTTAAGACTCAATACAATTAAAGTGCCACTACAAAGAGTTGCGATCGCAAACATTAGCGATCGCAACAGTGGTACATTCAAAATGTAAAACACCGAGTAAAACAAGCGGGCAACTAAAAAAGTCAACCCAGCAAAAATTGCCAGAGTCGAACTAACACCTGTAATGTATGCCATCAATGCTGCTGGAGCGAAGATCATCAAAGCTTCAAAACTATTTTGATGCGCCCAAGTAGCACGTTGAGCATAAGCAGGTAACTTATCAACCATAGCTCTAGGAGTTGCTAAAGCTTCTGTTCCCAAATTGACACGAGCAAAAGCTACTAGCAAAAAAGGAACATAAACTAAAACAATAGCCACAGCAATGCAATACAGAAAAGTTATCGATCCTGACATTGGTAATAACCTCATCAGCCCTAATTCATTTCCCCAATTTGCACCTTAATCAAAATAAAACAAGGTGACTAATTTTCTTTGCTCCTCAGCATCTTCGCAGGTTTTTAAAAGTGTCCTACTATCGTGAAAAGCAAAGCAAATTAATTGTTGACATCGGGAAACAATTTCCTGATTGCAGAGAGCACTAGCTTCACCCAAAGACAGATGATCGTTTTCCGGCTTTTCTACCAAGTGCATTACCTGTTCGAGCAACTCACGAGACTCTCGCGGTTGTCTGTCCAGGCTTTGCGGTAAAATCACCGTTAACAGCTTGGGATCTGCCCGCATTGCGCCGCGAATCGCAGCTGCATTTGTCCCCGTAGCACCAGAAGTGAGCAGTTTATTCCCCGTTAAAACTAGGGCATAGCTCATCATTTCAATTAAGTGCTGATGGGTAATAGGAACGTGGCGCGAACCTAACAGGGCAATTCTTTTTGCCCCTGTTTGTTGGATCGTCGCTAGTTCTTGGACTAATTCATCAAATTTAGGAATGTCCAGCGATTGACTCAAGGATTAATGTTGAAGACACAACGACCTAGTTATTTTAACAGACTCAGTTAGGGCAAAGTCACAGCTGTTTGTAAATCAAGTGTTGCCAGCAACCGATTAATATCAAAATGTTTTGCCATTAACTGCCGGACACATTCGACCTTGATTGGTTCTTGGAGACGTACCTGACCAAAAGCTCGATCGATAATTTCCACAGTTGTTAAAGTATCCAGATCCACCGAAAGAATTGGGATTTCCAAATCTTCAGCCCGACTCAAAATCAATTCAGTAGGAGGAATATGCCCAGTGAGAATTAGACATTGGGTAGAAGTTTCCAAAGCTGCTAGTTGAATTTCGGTGCGATCGCCCCCAGTCACCACCGCCATATTCCGTCCTTTACGGAAATATTTCAGTGCTGAATTAACATCCATTGCCCCAATTGTCAAGCTTTCTACTAGTAGATCTAAGCGATCGCCACGGCATAAAACCTCAGCCTTCAACTGCTTGACCAACTCCCGAACAGTCACGCTGCGGAGTAAAGCACTGCGGGGCAGAATGCCCAACACTGGAACCTCGCGGTTTTCCAGAAATGGACGCACTTCTGTTTCGGCAATTTCCATTTCCTCTGGAGGCACATCATTGAGCATCACACCCAACAAGCGATCGCCCAACAACCACTTAGCCGACAACAACTTATGTACCGAAAGCACCGACTGCCAACGAGACACTAGTAACACTGAGGCATCAATAGTATTAGCCACCTCTAGCAAAGACAAATCAAACAAACTGCCCTCATCTAAAGTACCTGGCCCCTCTAAAAACACCAATTCCCCAGCCGCCACATCAAGATACTTCGCCAACTCCCTCCGGTAATCTACCGTATCCTCCCCTTTAATCCGATTTTGGACAGTTTTCTGATTGAGAAAAAACAAAGTTTTCTTAATTCTCTCCAAAGGCAAGTTCAGGCTTTGAGCCAAAAACTTTACATCCTCATCCATCCCATCAGGATGAGAATCGCTCCAACAAGTTCCCAGAGGCTTACCGTAGGCAATATCCAGTTGTTTTTCTTTTAACTGATGGGCAAGCCCCAATATTACTGCTGACTTGCCACTATAAGATTCTGTTGACCCAACCAGCAAATATTTCGTGAATTTTGGCACACCCTCGCTCCTGACTTCACTTTCTTACAAGGTGGCTTTTCCAATTTTTACTCATCCAGGCGTAACAGCCTCCGGTAGAAACTCTTGGAAAAGTCGATCGTCCGCGTGGACTTAAAATTCATTATCACTTCTATGAGAAAGTTAACAAATTCATTATTTGCCAAAGTAATCTCATAGCTGAGTTCTGCATTACCATCAAACTGCAACCGACAACGAGTTAAATCTGCGGGTAATGCAGCCACACTCCAAGTAGCGACAAAAGGAATACTCTCCCCGCCTTCAATTTTGCGATTTCCTTCCAGTACACCCTTTTCATAAAGGCTCATTGCCTTGGGAAGCCAAGTTCGCTTATTGCCTTGGTAGTAGGGCATATAAACACCTACTCTTTGAGGATTGGCAGGGGGCAGTTGTTCAATAATATCCATAAAGTTCCTTTTTTGCTCGTTACTATAGGTATCAACTAAAATTGTCCCGATCGTATTATTCCCCAATTTAACCAGCGGAATTACCACTTTGCCGCTAAACTAATACGAAATTATCATCACAAAAAAATGGTCGGGGAAAAATTACTCGGCTCAAAGGGGCAATTTCCCTGGAAAATGGTTGCAGAACTGCGAAAACTATAGCTTTACTTGGCTGAGCTTTCTAGTTCAATCACACAATGGCAAGTCTTACTTTGGAGAAGCTATGGCACCTTTGGTGGCAAATTACTATTTAACCTATCGGTGTAATGCTCGTTGTCATTTTTGCGATATTTGGGCCTTAGAACCGCCTAAAGAAGCAGATTTCGAGACAATTCAGCACAACTTAAGGGATTTGCGACGTTTAGGGGTAAAATACATCGATTTTACAGGTGGCGAACCCCTACTGCGATCGGACGTAGCCCAAATCTACACCGAAGCTAAAGCGCAAGGGTTCATCACCAGCATGACCACCAACACCATTCTTTACCCGAAACGGGCGGAAGAAATGCGGGGCTTAGTTGACTTCCTCAACTTTTCCCTAGATGGCCCAGATGCCGACACTCACGACCAATCGCGGGGCGTAAAGATTTTTGATAATTTGGTTGAATCCGTAGCTCTAGCCAAATCCCTTGGCGAGTATCCCGTACTCAACCACACCGTCACCGCCCAAAATCACCGACGAATTTCCGAGGTAGGAGAATTAGGACAGCGTTTAGGTGTCCGAGTTTGGCTAAATCCCGCCTTTACAGCCCATAGCAACTACAATTCCAAGAAAAATCCCACCCCCGAAATCGTCAAATCAATAGAGACAGCTGCGAAGCAGTACAGCAATCTTGGATACAATAAGGCTGCATTGGCCTTTATTGAAGCCGGAGGCAATGACACCAAAAATCCCCGTTGTAAGGCGGTGGATGCTGTAATTGCCATTTCTCCTGATGACAAACTGTTGTTACCTTGCTACCACTTCGCCCAAACTGGTGTCCCAATTAACGGGAAATTATACGATTTGTATCGCCAGTCGGAAGTGGTGGAAGAATACCGTCAGTCTCAGGGCAAACTACCCGTTTGTGAAGGCTGTACAGTTTGGTGTTATCTAATACCCAGCTTCTTTAAAGGTGTAGATAAGTACTGGTGGTTGAATCAACTGACCTATGCCAGCGAATTCCTGGCCCGAAAACAATTCCTACAACGAGTTTGATGAATTGAACTCGCTGATCTCCGATATCTCCCAAACAGAGGACTCGGACGAGACACCCAATCAAGGATATGGGGGACGTAGACGGAAAGCGGCGATCGTCCTGACGATCGTTTGGAGTGGCACTATTGCCCTACATTTACTTTCGTGGGGTAGTTGGCTGATCTTAGGCTTGACAACCTTAATGGGAATTCATGCCATCCGCGTTCTGCGAGCCCGCCCCCATGCCCTACCTAAGTCTTTGTCACCAGAAAACCAAGATTCTTGGCCCTACGTCTCTTTACTGGTAGCAGCTAAAAATGAAGAGGCGGTAATTGAAAGCTTGGTCAAAACCCTCTGTAGTTTAGATTATCCTAGCTACCGTTATGAACTTTGGGTAATTGATGACAACAGCACGGACAAAACTCCACTGGTACTCAAGCAACTGACGCAAAAGTACGATCGGTTGAAGGTATTCCGGCGATCTTCCGGTGCAAGTGGCGGCAAATCAGGCGCATTAAATCAAGTTCTGCCCCTGACTCGTGGCGATATTATCGCTGTGTTTGATGCTGATGCTCAAGTACCTAAAGATATGCTCCAGCGTGTCGTCCCTGTTTTCGCTAAGGAACAGGTGGGCGCAGTTCAAGTGCAAAAGGCGATCTCTAATCCTGATGTGAATTTACTCACTATGGGACAAGTGGCAGAAATGGCACTTGATAGCTATTTCCAACAACAACGGATCGCCATTGGTGGCATTGGCGAACTGCGGGGAAATGGTGAGTTTATTCGCCGTTCTGCTTTGGAAGAATGCGGCGGTTTTAATGAGGAAACGATTACTGATGACCTCGACTTAACTATCCGTCTGCATCTGGAACAGTGGGACATCGAGTTTGTCCTCGATCCTGCGGTGGAAGAGGAAGGGGTAACGAGTACGATCGCTCTTTGGCATCAACGCAATCGTTGGGCGGAAGGCGGTTATCAACGTTATCTGGACTACTGGCGACCGATTTTTGCTGGTCGCATGAGTTGGCGGAAAACTTGGGATATGTTCATGTTTTGGACGATCCAGTATTTTCTCCCCACCGCAGCAGTACCGGATTTTTTAATGGCGATCGCCCGCAACCGAATGCCTGTGTTTAGCCCAGTCACAGGTCTAATGCTTACCATGTCTTTTATCGCTATGTTTAGCGGTTTAAGGCGGATTAAGAAACCGGAAAAAGCCACTATTCCTAACCTGTTTTTAACTTTGCTTCATACCATCCGTGGCACTTTATATATGTTTCACTGGATCGTTGTTATGGCTAGTACTACAGCCCGAATGTCTGTTTTACCTAAACGACTAAAATGGGTGAAAACTATCCATAAAGGTGCAGAGTCTTAGAAGGCAGAGGGGCAGAGGGGCAGAGGGGCAGAGGGGCAGAGGGGCAGAGGGGCAGAGGAGAATTTAAAACTCAAAACTCAAAACTCTCTCACTCCCCATCTCCCCATTTCCCCATCTCCCCATCTCCCTATCTCCTTGTCCCACTTGCCATTGCCTAAAAGTCTTCTTCTGGTTCTGCGAAGTCTTCTGTGTCGAAATCTGGGTTTTGGGAGAGCGATCGCAAATCGTTTTTTTCCGGTAAAGTCTCCCCTAATTCTAGAAAATCATCTGCTTCTACAATCACACCATTAAAAACACTAATTAAACGTTGAGCAGCCTTTCTTAATACTTCCGCTTCCGCATTCTTTGCTGATTCTTCGGGTTTTGATTTTGGCGGTTTCTCCGGTTTATTGAAGGTTGGCGGTGGCGCTTTTGGTTCTGGGTTAGGTGCGGGATTGCTGGGGATTTCGCGATCGGCTTTCACCGGAACTTCTGAAGATTCAATAGTCGATTCAATATTAGTTACTTGCGGCGGAGAAATTTCCGTTTTTTTATTAGTAATTTGTACCCTTTGATTAGTTACGGATTGATTTTGATTGCTGATTACTTTCAAAATTACTTTAACTTTTCGCTGCAAAATTCGCTGAAATGCAGTTTCCAAATAGGCAATTTTTGGCTGAGCAATTTTTAGCAAGTTCGCTGTTTTAATCCCGATCTGAGCCTGAGAATCTTCTAAAGTTAATAAACATCCATGTTGGCTAAAAAGAGCTTTGCCTGCAACTGGTAAAACTTCTAATATTTGTAGCCAAAGTTGTTCTAAATTGAGTTCGTGACTCCCCAAATTAGCAGAGGAATAAATTTCTGATTGTGGTTCAAATTCCACAGTTTCAGCAGTCTCAGCAACGGGCTGACTAATCTCTTGATTTGGCTGAATATTCTCGAATTTAACCGGAGGTTTTACAGAAGTTGAATCTTCGGCAGGTGGCGCTTTTTGAATAGTTCGAGTAGAAAAATTTTGAGGAACATTAATTGGATTAGCCTTTTGGGTTACAGGGGAATTATTTGCAGGTTGAATTGTTTGTCTAATTGCTGAAGGTAACAAACTTAATAAGGTGACTTCTAACCATAGTCGAGGTTGCGTCGTATTTCTAATTTGAAATTCGCTATCTTTAAGTAATTTTTGACCTGCTAAAATTTGGGTGATTTCCAAACCTGTAAACTCACACATCTTTGACCAGGTTGGAGTAGTGACAACGGCTAATTCTGGACGGTTAGGCGCACTTTTAGCAATTAATAAATCTCGGTAAAAACTGGCTAAATTTTGCAGCACAATTAACGGTTCTCGTCCTCTATCCATCAGGCGACGCGCAATGTCTAAAACTGCGGTAGTTTGGTCATTGGCGATCGCCTCCAACATCTCCATCAAATCTCTTTCAGGAACCGCACCCACTAAATCCCAAACCGCCTCAACTGTAACTTGTTCGGGAAATAAACTTAACTGATCTAATAAACTTTCCGCATCTCTTAACCCACCTTGGGCAACTTGGGCAATTAAAGTAATTGCTTCTTTCGTAATGTTAATGTTTTCTTGATTCGCAATTTGCCACAAATGATCTACCATTTCCTGTAAAGGAATCCGGCGAAAATCAAATCTTTGACAGCGAGAAATAATGGTGGGTAAAACTCTTTGCGGATCTGTTGTTGCTAAGACAAAAATTACTCGATCGGGCGGTTCTTCCAAAGTTTTCAGCAAGGCATTAAACGCCGCTGTTGATAGCATATGAACTTCGTCAATGATGTAAACTTTGTAACGACACTGTACGGGGGAAAATTGCGATCGCTCAATAATTTCTCGAATATTATCTACCCCAGTGTTGCTAGCAGCATCAATTTCTACTACATCTAAAGATGAGCCTTTAGCAATAGTTATACAAACATCACATTTACCACAAGGACTTTCTGTGGGAACATTGCTAGAAAGACAATTTAATGACTTAGCAAAAATTCTCGCACTTGAAGTTTTGCCTGTACCTCTAGGGCCAGTAAACAAGTATGCTGGAGCAATACGTTCCTGTTGGATCGCATTAGTTAAAGTAGTTGCGATCGCCTCTTGACCCACCAAATGGGCAAAAGTTTGCGGACGATACTTGTGATGCAGGGGTTCGTAAGACATGAGAAACAAAAAGCAATATAGTTAATGGCTAAGATGCTTATTAATCGTGAGATTATCTATTTTGAAACTTAAAATTTTCACTTTGAATTGCTGTTGGCGTAGCCTGCCACAGGTATATCAGTTACTCGTTACCATTTAGCAATTACCATGCCACAATTTTCCATCCCTAGTTTAATTCTCTGTAGCTTGGCTGTTCTCACATTCATCAGTCTACAATTCCCACCAAAAAATCCTCACAACGTTAAAGAAAAAAAAGAAAAGCCTGTCGCAATAGCACAAAACTTGGAAAATAGTCAAGGTAAACAAAATAATTTAAACTTCCAGCCAACTCAAAGTTTTTTAATTATTGGCGGTGGGCCAGAACCAGAAGCTAACGAAATTGGCATTGAAAAAAACATTCTCTACTTTCAGCGGACTCTGCGTGTAATGGGATACAATCCAGCAGAGGTACCCATCTTCTTTGCTAATGGTAACAATCAACAAGCCACCGTGAGCTATTTGGACAACAGCGGGAGACAATTGTTTAAAATCCCAGAGATACCCAATATTAAGGGTGCCTCAACTTTGTCTAACCTAGAAAACGCCATTCAACAATTACAAACTAAAAAACCTGATTCTGTGTTCTTTTACTTCACAGGTCACGGAATTCGTAATCCTGAGAATATCAATAATAACCTAATGTTGTTATGGGATGATGAACCATTAAGCGTTAAAGAGTTTTCTAATTTGTTAGATCAATTACCTCCAAAAACATCATTTGTGGGTATGATGAGTCAATGCTACTCTGGGTCATTTGCTAATTTAATTTATGAAGGTGGTAATCCGAAACGTCCTGTAACTCAAAGACCTCGTTGTGGGTTCTTTGCTACTGTGAAAACTCGACCTTCCGTTGGCTGTTCCCCAGAAATTAACGAAGCTGACTATGAGGATTATAGCTCTAGTTTCTTCGCTGGTTTAAGTGGACGCGATCGCACTGGTAAAACAGTAGCTTCCGCTGACTATAACCAAGATGGGCGAGTCTCTTTCACAGAAGCCCACGCTTTTGCCAAAATAGACCAAGAAAACGTTGATTTTCCCCTGTCTACTTCTGAGTTTTGGCTGCAAAATCAAGCTAATAAAAAGACTCAAGAAACTATCTTAAGTCAGCCGATAAATGCTACTTTAGTAACAGCACGTCCCGAACAAAAATATGTAATTAATTATATCACAAAAATGTTTAATTTAAACCCGGAAAAGTCTTTTCGGGAAAATCAAAAAACTACCCTCCGGGGGAAAATCAAAACGGAAGAACAAGAAGCTTATTTAATGCGGTTACGCATGGAACTATTAAACATTGGCATGGAAAAAAAAGTGCGAACTTCCCAAAACTCTCAAGCTATTAGCATACTTGAGAGATTACTTCAATGTGAAAATGGTTCTTGGGGGAAACAATAAATAAACGGTTGTCAAATGAATAGAATAAATCCTGAAATTAAAGCAAAGATCGAACGTATTGGGCGAGTTGTTCGCAACTGGCTGAGAAGAAAACTCAGGCAATGGTTAAAACCTTGGTTGACACCAAAGCCACAAAAGTATCAAGTACCACAAAATTATACGTCCCCAGAAGATAATCGACCTTTAGATAATGCAGACTATGAATATTTTTTCATGCAGTTACTAGAAGGGGTGGATCATGGATGGCGAAGAATTCAAGTTGAGCGAGTTTTTGCCGCTTTGTGTGAGAAAAGTCCAGAAGCAGAATGGATTGATTGGTTGAGGGAATTTGGCGATCGCTTATTAGCCGCACCATCAGCAAATGAACACTTAGCCAGTCAAATGATTAGATTAGGTGAATTAGGTTGCGGAACTTTCGGCAAAATGTCCCGTGAAATCGGCTTTTCCTTGCTAGCAAGATCGCCCCAAGCCTATCTTTACAATCATGAGCTTTATCAAGAACCAGAAATAGTAGAAAGTCCCGCCCAAAAAGCACAAAATTTATTTCACCAAGGAGTCGAACAATTTAATTCAGGAGACTTTTGGGCAGCAATTGCTACTTATGACAAAGCTCTAGAAATTTTACCAAACGCTAACGAAATTTGGTACAACCGCGGCAACGCTTTATTTAAAATAGGTAAAGCTACAGAAGCGATCGCCAGTTATGAAAAAGCCTTGGAATTTAAATCAGACAAATACGAAGCATGGAACAATCGCGGCAACGCTTTATTTAATTTAGGCTACATTCAAGAAGCCTTAGAAAGTTACAGTAAAGCCGTAGAAATTCAACCCCAATATCACCAAGCTTGGTTTAATAAAGCAGTATTATTGGGGAATTTAGGTAGGCTAGAAGAAGCGATCGTCGCCTACGACAAAGCTTTAGAAATTAAACCCCAAGACGATCAAGCTTGGTTTAACCGCGGATTAGTTTTAGGTAATTTAGGTAACTTAGAAGATGCGATCGCCAGTTGGGATAAAGCCTTAACCATTAACCCAGAACGCTACGAAGCATGGTATAACCGCAGTGTAGCCCTGAATAACTTAGGTCGAACCGAAGAAGCTAACGCCAGCTTAGAAAAAGCAATGGCACTTAAACCAGATCTTTATTGAAGGGACTGGGGACTGGGGACTGGGGACTGGGGACTGGGGACTGGGGACTGGGGACTGGGGACTGGGGACTGGGGACTGGGGACTGGGGACTGGGGACTGGGGACTGGGGACTGGGGACTGGGGACTGGGGACTGGGGACTGGG
>NZ_JBHFNS010000088.1:0-14191 GCF_041929135.1 Floridaenema fluviatile BLCC-F154
AAAAAAAGGTACGTAGTTGCGGGTGAACGCCCAAGTGAGGCGCGGGATGCGACCAACGGAACCTTTAATTCTAGGGGCTGGAGAAATAGGTATGTCGGGATTATATACTTGGGGGGATAGGGCGCAAATTTTTACTTTCCCCTCTTTTGTAATTGTTTGTTTTTTCCCCACCCGCTATTTCTTGGGGCCCCCCCCCCCAACTACGTACCTTTTTTTGTTTCTAGTTTTTGTATATATGTCTGAGTCAAATTTAGAACAAAAAGTTAAAGAGATTGGCGAACAAGGTTTACTGCAAAAGTTACACCGCTTTTGTCCTCCTGATATGATTGGCGATGATGCAGCAGTAATGCAAACTTTGCCAGAACAGTCTTTAATTGTGACAACTGATGTATTAGTTGAAGGGGTGCATTTTAGCGATCGCACTACCTCCCCCGAAGATGCAGGTTGGCGTGCTGCTGCTGCTAATTTATCAGATTTGGCGGCGATGGGTGCAACACCTTTGGGAATAACTGTAGGTTTAGCAATTAATGGTGATACAGCTGTTAGTTGGGTGGAAAAACTTTATCAGGGAATGAATGATTGTTTGCAAGTTTATCATACTCCGATTGTCGGGGGTGATGTCGTGCGATCGCCAATTAACACTATCTCAATTACTGCTTTTGGACAAGCTAATCCTAATTGTATAATTCGACGCACAAATGCTCGACCGGGATATGCAATTGTAGTAACAGGAATTCACGGAGCCGCAAAAGCTGGGTTAGAATTATTGCTAAATCCCGAACTAGGAAAAAACCTCAGCGACAGCGAAAAAAATACATTAATTAAAGCCCACCAACGCCCCAAACCCAGATTAGATATATTACCAACTCTTCAAGAAATTTTATCATCCTCCTGCCTGTTATCCTCATCAATTCCCCTCGCCGGAATGGATAGCAGCGACGGATTAGCAGATGCAATTATACAGATATGTAAATTTAGTCAGGTGGGGGCAAAAATAGAGCGATCGCAAATTCCCATCCCACCAGCTTTTCCCAATTGGTTATCCCCAGAACAAAGTATAGAATGGGTATTATATGGCGGCGAAGACTTTGAGTTAGTATTGTGTCTTCCCCTAGAAATTGCCGAAAGTTTAGTAGAAAAATTAAATAAAGAAAGCGCGATTATTGGCAGAATTACCCAAGAGAAAACTGTGAAATTAATTGATAGTACTGGCAATCATGCCGATGAAATTTTGCATCTTAGCCAGGGATTTCAACACTTTAAATAAGAATAAGATACCCGACTTCTTGAAGAAGTCGGGTATCTTATTTGCATTAATTTTTGTTTACTGAATGTCTTTTAATGGAACATACTGCTAACCGAACTATCTTCGTGAATACGCCAGATAGTTTCACCCAAAACATTAGCAACAGATAAAACTGTTAACCCTGGAAAGCGAAGTTCTTCAGCGATAGGAATAGTATTAGTCACAATTACTTCTTCAAAAACGCCAGAAGATAATCTTTCAATTGCTGGAGGTGAAAACACAGCATGGGTAGCACAAGCATAAACTTGACTTGCCCCTTCTTTACGCAGTAGGCGGGCACCTTCAGTAATAGTACCACCCGTATCAATCATGTCATCTACCAAGACCGCCGTTTTACCAGCGACATCGCCGATGACATTCATAACTTCCGCGACGTTGTGAGCTTGACGACGTTTGTCGATAATTGCCAGAGGAGCGTCATTGAGCTTTTTGGCAAATGCTCTAGCTCTAGCGACACCGCCCACATCTGGGGAAACTACGACAATATCAGACAGCTGCTTACTTATTAGGTAGTCTAAGATCACTGGCGAACCGTAGACGTGATCTAAAGGAATATCGAAATAACCTTGAATTTGTCCTGAGTGCAAATCCATTGCCAGAATGCGATTAGCTCCGGCTTCGGTAATGATATTAGCAACCAACTTAGCTGTAATTGACTCGCGCCCTGCTGTTTTACGATCTGCACGGGCATAGCCATAGTAGGGAATCACTGCGGTAACTTGCCTTGCCGAAGCCCGACGGCAAGCATCAATCATAATCAGTAATTCCATTAGGTGATCGTTCACCGGGCGGCAAGTTGGCTGAATCAGGTAAACATCACAGCCGCGGATTGATTCCTGAATTTGGATGTAAATTTCTCCATCAGCGAAGTGCTTATGAACCATTGGACCTAAGTCCATTCCCAGGTAGCGGGCTACTTCCTGAGCTAGGGGAATATTAGCCGAGCCAGAAAACAATCTCAGACGGTTGTTAGGAGAGATTGGTGGTGATGTTGGCTGAAGAGTCAAGGTGGCAGAACGGATCACAGCAGACCCTCGAAGCATTGTTCAACGACATATTATCATTTTAGTTTCTCTAAAATACCCTAAATTTTCCTAAATTTGTTCACACTAAACTATTGTTTAGCTTAAATTAGGCATATCAAGATAAAAATACTTACTCCACTAGCAAAAGTCATGAGGTAATTGCTGAACTATAGGAAAATTAGGGTTTTTCGCAACTCTATACGAGTAATTTAACTTATTTGTTGAGTTCTTTCTTGAGGAAGTGTCATAAAATTCCGGGCGATCGCATACTTTAATTAATCCATTTTCCAGATCCTTTGTGGATAATACTGAGAAGTTTAACTGATAACCGGATTGGGTTCGGTAAAAATGAGGAGGGAGATCTTGTTTTATTTTGATCGTTGCTTTTTCTGCTCGATCGACCCCCATGACACGATGAAACTGTTCAAGTTAAGCTAGAATGCTTCCAGCAAAAACGTTTCATCATTCCCTTTTCCGACTCAATTAACTGTGATGCAACCACCGCTTCCCAATGGCACTATTCTGCAAAACCGCTACCGCTTACTCAATATTTTGGGTCAGGGAGGATTTGGACGAACCTATCTTGCGGAAGATCAAGGGCGTTTTCAGGAAAAGTGTGCTTTGAAAGAATTTATTCCTCAGCACTCAAGTACACAATCTCTACAAAAATCTCAAGAACTTTTTCAGCGGGAAGCTAGCATACTTTACCAAATTCAGCATCCGCAAATTCCCCAGTTTCGTGCTACCTTCGCCCAAAATCAACGTTTATTTTTGGTGCAAGATTATGTGGAGGGAAAAACTTATCGGGCGTTGCTTGCGGAACGGAAGTCAAAAAACGAAAGGTTTACCGAAGCAGAAGTTTTGCGTTTATTGCAGCAATTACTGCCAGTACTAGATTACATTCATAGTCAAGGAATTGTTCACCGAGATATTTCACCGGACAATATTATTTTGCGAGAACGGGATGGAACTCCAGTATTAATTGATTTTGGTGTAGTTAAAGACATTGCTTCTAAAGTGCAATATCCTGATTTAAGTTTGTCAGCAACTACTGTGGGAAAAATGGGTTATGCACCTTCGGAACAAATTCAAACTGGAAGGGCTTATCCTAATAGCGATCTTTATTCTTTGGCGGTAACGGCAATTGTGTTAATTACTGCCCAAGAACCGCAAGTATTGTTTGATGGAAATTCGCTGACTTGGAATTGGCAAAAGTGGATACCTCCTGTTAATCCGGTGTTAGCACAAGTATTGAATCGAATGTTAAGTTATCGACCAGGCGATCGCTACCCAAATGCCCGTGCAGTTATTCGCGCTTTAGCATCACCTCCTAGTTTAGTTGCTGCCAACAGTTCAACCGCCAAAAACTCTTCTTCTCCGCCAGCAAAATCTGCTAGTCTGCCCAATCTTTCTGAAGTTCAAACAGTAGCAGTTGCCCGAAAAGTTCAACCAAATTATTCTGTGGCTAAACCCAGTACTATGACTATTCCGGCTCAAAAATCTGTTTGGGATAATCCTTTTATGGTGTTTTTATTGGGTGTATTTTTAGCTTTATTTGCGGGAGTAGGTTCTTGGTTTTTAGTTAGTTATATTTTGAACCGAGGGTTACTATTTCGCAATTTACAATTACCCACAATTACTAATCAAGCTGCAACAGTAACACCTACACCTTTAGAATCTCCTAGCGATGTTTTTCCTGATGCGACTCCTACACCAAAAGTAACAGAAAGTCCTACTCCTGAACCTGAACCTGTAACTTATAGTAAACGCCTTAATCCAATTGCCGGAGAAACTTTAATTGCTGAAGATAGCTTAAGAGCAAATGCGACAATTAATTATGTTATTTCTGGAGTTCAAGGACAAAAATTAAATGCTTTGTTAACTCAAGAAGGGGTGTTAATGACAGTTTTGGGTCCGAATGGAGAAACGGTAGATAATCTGTCGAGAAGAGTTACTCGTTGGCAAGGAATATTGCCTTATAGTGGTGATTATACAATCCAGTTGGCTACAGTTAAAGGTGTGTCTGAAAGTGACTATAAATTAGAATTATTTTTAACTAATCCTGAACCAACTCCTATAAAAACACCGATCGAAACGCCGATTCCTGAAGTTATACCTACACCTATTCCTACGGAAAGTCCAGCAGCAAATATTTTAATTGATGCGGAACCAATTATTTTCCTTCAAGGGGGAATGGGGACGCAAATTGTTTCCGATCGCACTAGTCCCACCAGAATCAAACGCTATTTGCTAAACTTACAACCAGGTCAAATTGTTAGTGTCCGCATTCTCAATGGTGATACAACTTTAGATATTCGTTATCCTAATGGTGAGTTAGTAGAAAGTGGTACAGGTTTGGGAGAATGGGAATCAAAGATCGATCGACCGGGAGAATATAAAATTGATGTCAAGTCAAATCAAGAAAGTCTATTTTCCTTAGATATTACGGTTAGATAGTCCTGTCATCGATCGTTTGTGCAAAACTACCAACTCTCTATTATTTATGAAAAATTTACTGATTGCTGGAACTGATACGAACGCTGGTAAAACTGTTTTAACTACTGCGTTATTTGCTTATTTACGAAAATATTATCCTAGTCGGAAAGTGGGAATTTTTAAACCGCTTCAAACGGGAGAAGGAGATAAAGAACTTTACAGCCAATTATTTTCTTTAAATCAATCTGAGATTACACCATTGCATTTTTGGGCACCTTTAGCACCGCCAATAGCAGCAGAGAAAGAAGGGAAAGAAGTAGATTTAAAAATTGTTTGGCAAGCTTTTACTAAGTTACAAGAGCAAAAAGATTGGCTTTTGGTTGAAGCTTTAGGCGGTTTAGGTTCACCGATAACTTATGAATTAACTGTTGCAGATTTAGCAAGAGATTGGGGATTACCAACTGTTTTAGTAGTGCCTATAAAATTGGGTTGTATTGCTCAAGTTGTGGCAAATGTGGCTTTAGCGCAACAGTCAAAAGTTAAATTGCAAGGGATTGTTTTGAATTGTGTGCAACCTATTTCGGAATTAGAAATTGAAGAATTAGCACCAATTAACTTAATTCAATCTTTAACCAATGTTCCGGTTTTGGGAATAATGCCCTATTTAGCAGATGCTCAAGATTTGGAGAAGTTGGCGCAAGTGGCAGGGAATTTAGAATTAGAAAATTTGTGGTAACGAATTCATTCGTTTTTCTATTAGATAAATGGTTAAAAAAATGTGTCTTTAGGCGGATCGCCATTGCTGTGGCTGTAATTTACCCTAGAAGAAATGTTTTTAAAATTTAGCTAATGGATAAGATATTAGATCGATCGCGCCAACTCAAACAAAACTTAGTCGAATTTGTCCTTGAATCAGAAGGAGATTTGGCAGTAGCTTTAGAATCTTATGTGGCAGCTAATTCTCATTCTCAGAATAAACTTTACGATCCGGCTTACGAAAAAAAGTTATTAATTGATAGTTTCTTGACAGAAGGGAAAGTGGGAGAGAAAACTCCGATTGATTTGTTTTTGGCAAGTGGATCGGAATTGTCAGAGAGCGATCGCAATTTAGTTAAAAAATGGCAAAATAGCTTTCTTGGCTTGTTTGCAGTTCAAGAAATTTTACCCGATGGCTTTGCATTAATGAACTGGTTAACAGCCAAACATTATGCTGTAAAGCCCAATGATAAGCGAACTTTAGAAGAAATGGCTAGCTTTAAACTGGGAGAAATTTTACTTACGAGAATTTCTCCGGTTACTGATGATTATTGGATGTTTTCTGGCCCTTGTTTGCCAATGGGGAATTTAGGAAAACCCAAATTAGCTGTTGCTATTGGCAATTTTAAAGACTTACATAGAAAAGATCTTTACAGTGATGCACCAGAGTTATTAGAAGAAGCTTGGCAGTCAGTAGAACAATATCACCAAGATTTTCTCGACTTTTTTGGCAATGATGAAGTCACTATGCCAGGATATCAGTTAAATAAAAAGTTTACCGAATTTCAAGAAATTCTCACTAAAAAACGATTGGCAGCGATCGGCATAGATGATTCTAAATCCCTGAAAGAAATTGCCGAAGAAGCGGGAGTTTCTCAAGCAGAAATTGCAGAAAAAGCTAAAGATTTAGGCGCAGATTCTCAAAAAGTCGCCCAGCTTTTTCAAAACAAGGGAAACCCAAAAATGATGCTGCCGAAAATTGAGTTACCCGACAACATTAAAAAAGCTGAACAAGTAACAGTAATTGCCCATCCTCGCTGGGGGCAGGTAATTTTGCCAACTTACACTAAGTTTAAAACATTTTTAGAGACAGAAGATTGGCAGAATATTCCCAATGGTGACAAGCTAATTCGGAAATATTTGGAAGATCCAGAAGTGAATATTTTTGTCTGGAGTCGGTTAGCGGCAGAGTATCCGAAAGAGTTAGAAAGGGTGTTACAAACCTATTTAAATCGTCCTAATTTGCAGTTAAAAACTGATTTAAATGCTGTAGTGCAAGAGTATAATAAACCTTTAGAACCAGAACTACCGGAGATTGCCAGCGTTCCCATACATTTGCATAATTTGTTTCAAGAAGCGATCGCTGAAGTAGAGAAGTCTAAGTCTAAATCAAAATCACCAAAGAACAAAACTAAGGGTTTTGGAAAATAAAACTTTTTAGGGCGATCGGATTTAGTAGAGCTTGCTCATAGCTATGAGCAAGAAACTATTTATTATGTTAACTTTTTATATATTTTTTTTAATTTTGCCGGGAAAAGTATTTTTACCAAATTATATTTGTAACCAGGAATACGGTTAAATTTATGAGTAAAAAAATTGGACTGCAAGCCAAGCTATTTGCTGCTTTCCTGTTAATGGCTTTGCTGGTATTTATAGTAGGTTGGGTGGGACAAAGTGGGAGTTCGCAACTATCTGGATATCTGCATGAAATTAGCGAGGTACGGCTGCCGAGTATTGTAGGATTACAAATGATGGATCGAGGGTTTAGTGTTTTACGATCGGGACAAATAGCATTACTCAATCCCCGATTAACTGACTCACTAAGACGCGAGCAAATCCAGCAAATTCAAGAAGCTGAGAAACAAATTCAGGCAGGATATAAAAAATACGATCCACTACCCCGTACCGTCAATGAAGATAAACTTTGGCAGAGTTTTCGATCGGAATGGAAACGCTGGCAACAAAAGGATGAAGAATTTTCTCGAATGTATCAGAAATTTCAGCAACTAGGCATCAATAACCCATATTCAATCCAATTAGAACTGTACAAGAAAGATCAAGTAAACTCACCGCTAATGGCTAAAGCAGTAACAGCTAGCGTGCTATTAGAAAAAATGAATCAGCAGATATTTACTGTTAATAAAACAGCATTTAATTCTTTAGAAAAGGAACTGCAAAAAGTAATTAAAGAAAATGAAGCGATCGCAGAGGCGCAAAAGCAAGCAGCAGATCAAAATGTGGCACAAACTCAGTTTTGGGCGTTATTAGGTATGTTTGGGGGTTCAGCGATCGCTATTATTCTGGGAATAATTTTGAGTTTAGCAATTGCCAAACCTCTAGACAAAGCAATTCGTAGCATTATCAACACACTAGTTAGTTCATCAACTCAGATGCTTGCTACTGTGCAACAACAGGAAGCTATTGCTAGTAAACAAGCAGCAGCAGTTCATGAAACAACCACCACGATCGATCAGTTAAAAACATCTTCAAAAGGAGCACAGGAACAAGCTAATGCAGTTGCCAAAGAAGCTAACCAAGTATTATCACTTGCTCAAACAGGAACTCTAACTTTAGAGCAAACTACAGAAGATATTACTATGCTGAAAAACACCGTGGAAGCCCTCAGCGAAAAAATTCAAATATTAAACCAACAAACGAGTCAAATTGGCAATATTTCCTTGATTGTTAGTGAGTTAGCCAACCAAACAAATATGTTAGCTTTGAATGCAGCTGTAGAAGCAATTCGGGCTAGCGAACAGGGTAAAGGATTTAGTGTAATTGCCACTGAAATTCGTCGATTAGCCGATCAAAGTAAGCAATCAGCAACTCAAATTAACAACTTAGTTGTGAATATCCAAAAAGCGATCGATTCTACCGTGATCGAGATGGATGAAGGCAAAATTAGAATGGAAAAAGGAGTAAAAACTGCTCAACAAACCGCAGCAGCTTTCCAAGTAGTAAATCAAGCGATCGAAAATATTGTTGCTTGCAATCAACAAATTGCCTTGACAGCTAAGGAACAAGCTTTAGCGATTCAACAAGTTGTAGATGCCATGAACGCGATCAACACCGGAGCACAAGAAAATGCGATCGGCATCAGTCAAACTAAATTAACAACTGAAAATCTCAACCAAGTAGCATTTAAGCTAAAAGCTGTTATTTAACTTTCCCGAATTAGCAACCTGTTAATAATTTCGCTAAAATCAGATTTAATATCTAGCAAATTTTGTGAAGATAACAAGGGAACATGAACAAAAATACAAGGTGTTTGCAAATCGCGATCGCGCAAATGTTTCAACAGCGAATAATACAGTCCTTCGCAAACAAACTTCCCTGCATCATGGCTAATATCTGTTACCTTTAAACCAGTAGTTAACTGAGGTAAATTGACCCAAGTTTTAATCAAATCATTTTCTCTCCTAGCTTGAGATTCAATTGTCAAAATTGAACGTTTTTCTGCCATACCACAGCTGATAATTAAATCAGGATTTAGTTGATTTATGTGAGCAAGTACTAAGTCGCTTGCTTGATGAATATCTACGGGTAACTGTCTCAATGCAGTTAAAGATGCGGGGAAAGAGTCGTTTTTAGTAACTTCCTGCAATAAATCATCCGATGTATTAGACTTTTGATGAGGTAGCCAAGTGGTAAAAGAAGTTAACAGAACTTTTTTGCTCATATCCAATTAGAATAAAAACAGTTGTTGGTTATCAATCAGGGGAGGGAAAATGGCAGTTATTGCTGTAATAGATTATGACATGGGAAACTTGCACTCAGTTTGCAAAGGTTTAGAAAAAGCTGGTGCGACTCCCAAAATAACTGATTCACCCAAAGAAATTGTCCAAGCTGATGCAGTTGTTTTGCCGGGAGTGGGATCTTTCGATCCGGCTGTGCAACAATTGCGATCGCGTAATTTAGTCGAACCAATTAAACAAATAATTGCCGAAGGTAAACCTTTTTTAGGCATTTGTTTAGGTTTACAAATTTTATTTGATCGCAGCGAAGAAGGCACAGAACCAGGTTTAAGTATTATACCCGGAACAGTTCGCAGATTTCGCCCCGAACCCGGATTAACTATTCCTCACATGGGTTGGAATCAATTAGAAATTACCCAAACAAATGCCCCAATTTGGCAAAATTTAGCCGAGCGACCTTGGGTTTATTTTGTACACTCTTATTATGTCGATCCTATCGATCCTCAAGTTTGCGCCGCTACAGTAACTCATGGTAGTCAAAAAGTTACAGCTGCTATTGCTAAAGATAACTTAATGGCAGTACAATTTCACCCGGAAAAATCATCAGATACGGGATTACAAATTCTCTCTAATTTTGTTACCCAAGTTCAAACTCCAGTTGCAATGGGCGGGTTTTGATTGAAGTCTAATTGCTATGGCATTCAACCCTTTGGCTAAACCCGCCCCTACTAAATCAAAATGAGTCTGAGAATTTACGGCAATCGCCTCTTAAAAACTCTACCAGGAAACGATACTCGTCCCACTCTAGCCAGAGTTAGAGAGGCAGTTTTTAATATTTGGCAAGGCACAATAGAAGATTGTCGCTGGCTAGATTTATGCACGGGTAGCGGTTCAATGGGGGCAGAAGCTTTATGTCGAGGTGCTAGTTATGTTGTCGGGATCGAAAAATCAAGTCGCGCCTGTACAATTATTCAGGAAAATTGGCAGCAAGTCGCTAATTCTGGGCAGAAATTTCGAGTTTTGCGCGGTGACGTTTTGCAACGATTAAAAAGTTTAGCGGGGGAGAAATTCGATCGCATTTATTTCGATCCTCCCTACGCTAGTGAATTATATCAGCCTGTGTTAGAGGCGATCGCCCAATATCAACTTTTAGCGGAAAATGGGGAAATTGCGATCGAACATAGCCCAAATTTATGGAATGTCGGAGAAATACCTGGGTTAGTAATTTGCCGAGAAAAAGTCTACGGTAATACTGCGTTAAAATTTTATACTTTAGATGCAACCACAGAACAGAATAATTAACAGGGTTATTAACTATGAATCGTCCAATTGGTGTAACTATCCTCGCAGTTTTACAACTGATTAATAGTATCTTTGCCACTTTAGGAGGGATTTATATTCTGTTTTTTAGAACTGCGATTTTTCAAAGAATTCCTGAAACTGAAAATCTACCTCAATCACCCACGTTTATTGCTGGTTTTGCTATAATTTTAATAATTATAGGCTTGATTGGTTTCCTACTAGCTTATGGGTTATATACTCTCAAAGGTTGGGCATGGTTAATAGCTTTAACTTTGAATATACTGAGTATTTTCAGCAGTTTATCTGCAATTATATTCAATCCAACTAAAAAAGGCGGAGATACTTTCGGCTTAATTATTGCTAGCGTAATTGTTTATTATCTACTGCGACCAGAAGTAAAACGAGCTTTCGGCAAAAATTAATTTTATTGCTTCAGTGGCGAACAAGGTTTGACAATAAAACGAGTATTATTGCCAACCGTCACATTGCAAGAATACTCAATTGTCCCATTTCTCCCAACATTATTTTTGATTATATTTCCGCTTCCTCCTAAACTAGATTTAGCAACAATACCGCCACTCAATTCATTATTTTCAATTAAAACCTGAGACATAGAATGAGGCGCATTGTTAGTATCTGCTACTACATAAATCATGTATCGATCGACTTCTGGAGAGGCTAATTTATTATCCTCGATCGTCACATTTTTGACTTCGGGAACTTTATATATGCCAATATAACCATTGCCTTGATTGTTGACAATTTGCGCTCCATTTACAGTTGTACCACCGCAACATTCTTGAATTAAAATTCCCTCACCATCAACACTAAGATAGGGAGTATCCATCACTCGATGTCGGTAAACTTGGTAATTATTTCCCTCAATTTTTACATTCCAACCAGACCAATCAATTGCCCGATTTTCAAAAGTAACAGCACCTCTTGGTTGACGAATTCCTGTAGGATCGGTCCACCATTGTTTATTAGCTCGATCTAAAATTAGATTATCTTTAACAATTAACCCATCACCCGCAGCATGAATTCCAACTCTCATTGTATGAAATACCCAATTATCCCGAATTACTATTCCCTTGCGAAATAGCCCCGGTTCATTTTTTGGGGTAGCTGCTAATGCAAAACCTTGGGGTTTAGAACGATTGACAACAATTCCATAATGATTACCATAATCAAAAGGTACTTTATTCCCTTCCGAGTAAGTAATTACCTCTTTTTTATCTATAGATTGCAACTTATACCCAGGTTGATCGTAATTATCAGTAATTCTATCATTAATCCGATTATTAGCTACTAAAACATTAGCTAAAGCACTAACTTTAATGTTGGCGGTGAAGCGATCGCTATACCGCATCCAACCTTCTTGAAAAGATGTATTTGGTACTTGATTATCTGGATCGGCAACATTATTATTGCGAACTCCAAAAATCACAATATTTTGTTTTTTCACCTCAGCCACACTTCCACCAAAATTCACTCCCGCCCGATTAATATCTAAATTTACCAAACCAATATTACTATCGGATTCAGCATCTTTAGTAAAGATTTTTTTAAACGCTGTCGTGTTATCAGTTCCATTTCCCGAAAAACTCGGTTCATACTTCGGAAAAACCAACTTACTTGGAGGATCGTATCGATCGAGTTTAGCATCTCTTATTGCCGGATTTTCTCCCCGAATTACCACCCCATTTTTCAAGAAAATACTATCAGAAAAATTATAAATTCCCGCCGGAAAATAGATAACTCCCCCACCATTAGAAACTGCTGCATTCAGCGCCGAATTAAACCGATCTACTAAATTATTTCCCTGGAAATCTTTGATATTATATACACATTGCCATTTGATATTGTTAGCCCAAGGGTAAGCAGTTTCGCCATATTTCGTTGCAACAGGATTATCAACTGGACCACCACTTTTACTGCCGCAATTGAGCGATCGATTCAACGATATTACATTAGAAGATTGCGTACTAACTTTAGGAGAATTGGAACCAAACAACCAATAAATTCCCCCAGCTACAACCAGAAAAATTCCCAACCCCAAGCAAAATAACAGTAAATACTTCAGTAAACTTTGGCGCGATAACCTACTCATCTTGCACAATCCCAGAAACTAATAGCCTAAATTGCAATTACTTACCCTGGTATTCTTGCCAATCGAAAAACTTGTTCAGCCGTAATTTCTAAACCCTCAAACAAAGAATCAATTAATTGCATATTTCCCATATAAGTTTGTGGTGGCGCATCAGGATAAAAAACCGTAATACTTCTTGCTTGACTATCCACTACCCAGACTCGCAACACACCTGCATCCAAATAATCCCTCGCTTTAGCAGCTAATTGACCAAAAGTTTGTCCCGGCGAAATAATTTCAATAACTAATTCTGGAGGAACAGGACAAGCTTCATTTTCCATCCAATCAGGTACTAATCTCTGATAAGAAACAAACAAAAGTTCTGGAGTTGGTACCCAGCTTTTTCCCCGTCGCGTTAGCACTATCGCCCATTCTATTCCAACTTCCCCCTTCTCTTCACCCCACCGATCTAAGAATTTCAATAATACTTTTGTCAGTCTGGAATGAAACAATTTCGGTGACATTTTTGGTATTGCCTCACCATCCACAAATTCGTAAGTCACATCATCTTCCGGTAGTGCCAGAAATTCTTCTAAAGTCAGATTGTTCTTTGTTTGTAACATAGCTTTGCCATAAAATAGCTGACTAAAAAGCGTTTCTCAAAATCACAGTACTTTCTTCAACAAACATTAATTTTTCCACAAAGGTAGAGAAGCTAAATACTCTCTGCACACACCACGAAGCCAAATATAATCATCATCGATTTTTGCCGGACTTACAATATTTGCTCCCATAATACCCCAAAATAATCCACCTAAAATCAGAATAAAACCTAGTATTTGTAGTTGATTCGAGAGCGTTTCTAATTGAGTAAAACCTGGAGCAAATAAGAGAAAAACCCCAATAATACCCACAATCCAAGCTCCTAAAATCGTTCTATTCCGCTTCTGTAAAACTTCCTCAGTCACACCAACATAAACGATCGCATTTTTCCGCACAATCAGCGCCACAACTACATACACCAGCAAATTAATTAAAACTAGCAAATAAACAGCTGGATGATGCCAATATAAATTAGCTCTAAACCTTTTGCCATTAGCCGGACGATTAGTTTTGATACAGCGATCGGGAAGTTGAGCATCCTTACGCATCACCAAAAGATTACCAGAACGCCAAACTTCCTCTGAATCAACTTGAAAATCCATAGAAACTACCTAACTTTTCAGAATTAGTTTAACCAGCTTTTCACCTACTGAATATAGATGCAAACTTTCTTTACTCAGCAAAACATCCCAAAACAAAAAAGCGTCCTCTTTTCAGAAGACGCTTTTTTGTTCAAGATAAAATTATCTCAAAACCTTAGCCATTGATCGCAGGTGCGCTCAAAGCAACAGGAGCAACTTCAGCAGAAGCTAAGTCGAGTGGGAAGTTGTGAGCGTTGCGCTCGTGCATTACTTCCATACCCAAGTTAGCGCGGTTGAGTACGTCTGCCCAAGTTCCGATAACCCGACCTTGTGAGTCAATTACCGATTGGTTGAAGTTGAAACCGTTGAGGTTGAATGCCATTGTGCTGATTCCCAAT
>NZ_JBHFNS010000004.1:0-2656 GCF_041929135.1 Floridaenema fluviatile BLCC-F154
TTGGCCACGCCCGAAGTCGTTATCCTAACCCGCAAGGGAAGGAGATGCCGAAGGTGGGGCTGATGACTGGGGTGAAGTCGTAACAAGGTAGCCGTACCGGAAGGTGTGGCTGGATCACCTCCTTTTTAGGGAGACCTAACCTAAGTGATGACTGAACATTTGTAATTAAGTCACACAGAAGGTCATACCCAGGTCGAACGAGATTGATGCAAAAGGCTTTCAAACTATTGTCAGGTTCTTTTTAAAGATGCGAACAAACCAATTAGTTAAGTTCGGTTTTTTTCGTCACAACTGCAATTCCGAAAGCTATATTAGGGATTGTAGATGTTAGTTGAATTGAGAAAAAATTGCTCATCATCTATCAAAAAAACATTGCCAAAACTGCCATCAATCTGTTATATTATTAGATGTGGCGATCGGTTAATCGGCGACCCAAAAGTGGATTGATACGAAACGAGAAAGTATTGCAACCACATCAGGATAAAACTTCAGCAACTTATCTAGTTCGATGATTAAACTAGAGAGACTGCTGGATAAATTTGTCCAGTAAGAACCTTGAAAATTGCATAGTAACTTGTCAGGTAGAAAAAGTCATTAATCATTAGTATTAGTGACAGATTCATAGACACCAATGTAAGAAAAATTGTGGTCAAGCTAATTAGGGCTTACGGTGGATACCTTGGCACACAGAGGCGAAGAAGGACGTAGCGATCGACGAAACGCTCCGGGGAGTTGACAGCAAGCATAGATCCGGAGATCTCCGAATGGGGCAACCCCATGTACTGCTAGTTGAATCCATAGACTAGCCAGAGCGAACTGGGCGAACTGAAACATCTTAGTAGCCCAAGGAAGAGAAAGAAAATCGATTCCCCAAGTAGCGGCGAGCGAAACGGGAACAGCCTAAACCAACTGGAATCCAGTTGGGGTTGTGGGACAGCGACAGGTCAGCCAGCGGCTAGACGAAGTAGTTGAAAGCTACACCAGAGACGGTGAAAGTCCGGTAGTCGAAAGCTCAACGCTACTAGCTGTATCCCGAGTAGCACGGCAGCAACTCCGTGTGAATCAGCGAGAACCATCTCGTAAGGCTAAATACTCCTGTGTGACCGATAGTGAACCAGTACCGCGAGGGAAAGGTGAAAAGAACCCCGGAAGGGGAGTGAAATAGAACATGAAACCGTAAGCTTACAAGCAGTGGGAGGACGATTCAACGTCTGACCGCGTGCCTGTTGAAGAATGAGCCGGCGAGTTACAGGTAGTGGCAGATTAAGGTAAAAATACCGCAGTCATAGCGAAAGCGAGTCTGAACAGGGCGATTAAGTCACTATTTGTAGACCCGAACCCGGGTGATCTAACCATGTCCAGGATGAAGCTTGGGTAACACCAAGTGGAGGTCCGAACCGACTGATGTTGAAAAATCAGCGGATGAGGTGTGGTTAGGGGTGAAATGCCAATCGAACCCGGAGCTAGCTGGTTCTCCCCGAAATGTATTGAGGTACAGCGGCTGTGATTATAGGTTGGGGGTAAAGCACTGATTCGGTGCGGGCTGCTCGCGCGGTACCAAATCGAGTCAAACTCTGAATACCAACCGGACACACAACCAGTGAGACAGTGGGGGATAAGCTTCATTGTCAAGAGGGAAACAGCCCAGACCACCAGCTAAGGTCCCCAAATTGTTACTAAGTGAAAAAGGAGGTGGAATTGCATTGACAACCAGGAGGTTTGCCTAGAAGCAGCCACCCTTGAAAGAGTGCGTAATAGCTCACTGGTCAAGCGATTCTGCGCCGAAAATGAACGGGGCTAAGTAACATACCGAAGCTGTGGGATATTGTAAAGATATCGGTAGGGGAGCGTTCCGTAGTAGTGAGAAGCACTAGCGGCAAGCAGGTGTGGACGAAACGGAAGTGAGAATGTCGGCTTAAGTAGCGCAAACATTGGTGAGAATCCAATGCCCTGAAATCCCAAGGGTTCCTCCGCAAGGCTCGTCCACGGAGGGTTAGTCAGGGCCTAAGGCGAGGGCGAAAGCCGTAGTCGATGGACAACGGGTGAAAATTCCCGTACTGACATTGGTTTGTGCAGAGGGACGGAGAAGGCACTCATCAGCCGCAAGTTGGTTAGCGGTTCAAGCCTCCAAGGTGTTGAGAGACGGAGAAAACGTCTTGAGCCAAGGGGTGAGTACGAGGGTCTACGGACTCGAAGTGAATGATGTCAAGCTTCCCAGAAAAGCTCTAACCACGTTAAACCAATGTTACCTGTACCCAAAACCGACACAGGTGGGATAGTTGAGAATACTAAAGGGCGCGAGATAACTCTCTCTAAGGAACTCGGCAAAATTACCCCGTAACTTCGGGAGAAGGGGTGCCTGGGATAAAACTCAGGTCGCAGTGAAGAGGCCCAAGCGACTGTTTACCAAAAACACAGGTCTCCGCGAACTCGTAAGAGGAAGTATGGGGGCTGACGCCTGCCCAGTGCCGGAAGGTTAAGGAAGTTGGTTAGGGGCAACCCGAAGCTAACGACTGAAGCCCCGGTGAACGGCGGCCGTAACTATAACGGTCCTAAGGTAGCGAAATTCCTTGTCGGGTAAGTTCCGACCCGCACGAAAGGCGTAACGATTTGGGCGCTGTCTCGGAGAGAGGCTCGGCGAAATAGGATTGTCTGT
>NZ_JBHFNS010000021.1:0-2868 GCF_041929135.1 Floridaenema fluviatile BLCC-F154
AATACAAATATGCTTGGGAAACAGTTCTGTAATTGAGTTTAATACTAAAACCGGGTTGATTACCCTTTTTTTGAACCACGTTCGCGTAGCGGTGCGTAGCACTTAGACACGAAGAACACGAAGAAAGAAGAAGAAAGAAGCTCAAGAAGATAAAGATCGCACTTTTTCCACCCTAACCTTTGACGCACCAAATCAGAAATAGTTAAGCACCCTTCAGCTTCTAATTGCAGAGTTGGTTTCTGGAAATTTATACAACTTGACAAGTTATTTTTTATCAAGTAATAGCTATTTAATATACTTGCAGCATAAGCGTAATTTTAACTCAAATGATACCAGATGAGCTATTGCTTAACGAATTTTGTAGAGGAGGGTTGCTACTATCCTTGGAATATGCTGTAATGCTAACTAGAACAAACAAGTAAAAAGGTTAAATAAGGTTCATGCTGATTGAGTTTCAAGTTGGTAACTTTCTGTCTTTTAAAGAGACGGTTACATTCAGCATGGTTGCATCTGATATAGACAGTCAAGATAGAGAATCAGACAGTAATAGTGTATTTGCAGTAAATGAAGAATTGAATCTATTGCAAACGGCTGCTATTTATGGAGCAAATGCAAGTGGTAAAAGTAATTTTGCTAAAGCATTTGGATTTATGAAGAGGTTTGTTATTGATTCTTCCAGACAAATTCAAATTACTGATGAAATCGAAATAGAATCCTTTAGACTTAGCACGATAACGAAAAATAAACCCTCATTTTTCCAAGCTAACTTTTGGCTAAATAATAAATTTTATAGATATGGTTTTGAAGTAACTAAAGAAAAAGTTGTTAAGGAATGGCTATTCTGTACAACAAATGTACAAGAATATAATCTGTTTACTAGAAATAAAAATAGAATTAAAATTAGTCCAAAGTTTTTTAAAGAGGGAAAAGGTTTAGAAGACAAAACCAAACATAACTCTCTATTCCTCTCAGTCTCAGCCCAGTTTAATGGAAGAATTTCTGAACAAATATTGAAATGGTTTTTTAACTGCCAAATTATATCAGGAACTCAGGATAGAAATTACAGAAATATTACTATTAAATATTTTGAATCTTCACTTTCTCAAAGAGAAGATATAGTGCAATTTATTAAAGACTTAGATTTATACATATACGATATTCGTATGACTAAAGAAAGTGTATCTCTGCCTTCAGAAATGCCAGAAGAACTGAAAAGCTTAATTTTACGTTCAGCCAGTGAAATCTCTAGTACTAGCATTCAAACATTACACGAAAAGTATAATGAAGAAGGCGAAGTTGTGGGAACTGAAAAATTCGAGTTAGAAGAAAATGAATCAGAAGGAACTAAAAAACTATTTTATTTCTCAGGCATTCTTTTGAATGCCCTAAAAAACGGACATCTTATTGTTATAGATGAATTAGATGCAAAGTTACATCCTATTATTACTCATAAAATCGTACAGTTATTTAATTCAAATAAGTATAACTCAAAAGGAGCGCAGCTTATTTTTATGACTCACGATACAAATTTGTTGAGTTCTCGTTTGTTTGGCAGCAGATTATTAAGGCGAGATCAAATATGGTTTACAGAAAAAAATAAACAAGGAGCGACAGATTTATATTCTTTGGTTGAGTATGATATCCAAGAAGACGCTTCTTTTGAATCAGATTATATTCGTGGTAAATATGGAGCAATTCCTTTTATTGGGAATTTTCGTCAGCTTTTAGCTAGTCAGGAGAAATGAGTAAAAAACCTCGTAAACCTTTTGAGAGAAAAACAAATTATAAACCCCCAAGGAAAACCTTTCTGATTGTTTGTGAAGGTATAGAAACTGAGCCAAATTATTTTGCAGCTTTTCAAAAGATAGGTAGAGAAACCAAAACTGCATCTATTCAAATTATAGCAGCGGGTGCAGTCAGTATAACGGTAGTAAAAAAAGCTAAAAATTTAAAAGATGATGGTTCTTATGATAAAGATGAGGTTTGGTGTGTATTTGATAGAGATGCAAAAAAGGAAAATAATAATCAGCAAAATTTTAATGAAGCGATCAGATTAGCTATGGAAAACCAAATAAATCTAGCTATTTCTAATGATGCTTTTGAGCTATGGTTTTTATTACATTATGAATATTATGTGAGTGAAACACATCGCAGCGATTTCAAAGAGATGCTTAGTAGTAGACTAGGTGTGAAATATGAGAAAAATTGTGATAATATGTATGAAAAACTGAAAGATAAACAAGTTAAGGCTGTTAAGTTTGCTAAGAAATTATTAGCAAGTTATGATATAGATCCAGAAAAGTTGGATGATTTACCACTGGAAGAAAGAACAAGAATACATAATCAAAATCCATCAACAACCGTTTATAAATTAGTAGAAAAGCTCAATGAAGTAATTTTTGAGCCTGAAAAGGAATAAAAGCGATCGCTCTATTACACTAAAATTACTCACTCGCTGCTTCCTCTCGACGTTCTTGAATTAGCTCATCAACTAATTTGCGATCGGGATTTTTATCTTTGAGAATACCTCGGAGTTTTTTTACTTCATTGACTTCCTTCACGTTATTTGCGGCGATATCTGCTTCGGCTTTAGCAATGAGATCGTCTAATTTTCCTGATGCTAAATCTGACTCGATTTGTCGATCGCACTTTTCATTTAAATAGTTTTGCAGCCATGTTGCCAATTGGCGAACATCGTTTTCTGGAAGTTGTTTAATTGCTGCTTCTATTTCTAGTAAGTTGGTCATAAATACAAATATGCTTGGGAAACAGTTCTGTAATTGAGTTTAATACTAAAACCGGGTTGATTACCCTTTTTTTGAACCACGTTCGCGTAGCGGTGCGTAGCACTTAGACACGAAGAACACG